>NZ_JBGCCT010000039.1 GCF_041260665.1 Catenulispora sp. GP43
GGGGGGTGGGGCCGGGGTGGCGGGGGGGGGGGGGGGGGGGGGGGGGGGGGTTTGGGGGGGGGGGGGGGGGGGCGGCGGGGGGGGGGGGCCCCCCCCCCCCCCCCCCCGGCCGCGTGTCACGCCCCATTCGCTGACACGCGGCGTCCGTAGCGGCCTCGCCGTCGACCTGTCGACCTCTGCGATGTCGAAGAAAAGCGTTTTAGTTCCCGGTGAATGTCTCACCGCGAAACGGGGCGGTCAATGGCCCTCCCGGTGTTATAAGCTCTCTCGGCGCCCGGGATGTGGGCGCTCGGGGATGTGATCTGTATCTTTTTATAAAGCGGCGGGGATCCACCATGAACGCACCATTGCCGTGCTCTGATCCAGTCTGCCTGACGGTCGCCGGCGTGCCGTCGAGCCTGCTGCCGCTGCAACTGCGGGTCGTGGTGCAGCCGGCCGGCTCGCCGCTGGGCGATGACGCCTTCACCTCGGACTTCCACCCCGACCTGGTCGGCGCGGTCGTGGTGAAGGGACGCCGGGACGAGCCGCTGGTCCTGACCCGCCACCTGGCCGCGACCTGGCAGGTCCCGCCGGCCCGGCTGTGGGACGACGCGCTGGCCGCCCTGAGCGTGGAGCCGCTGGAGGTGCGGGGCTTCACCATGCCCGGGACCCGGACCGAGGCCTACTCGGTGACCGGCATGGGCTGGCCGGGGGCCGCGCACATGTTCCGGCTGGAGCAGGCGCTGGGACGGCGGCTGCCGCTCGGCGCGCTCGTGATGGTGACGGACGACAACTCGTTCGTCGCGCTGCCGCTGGACTCGGGCGCGACGCTGCACGCGGCCTCCGCGCTCTGGGACCTGAACGAGACGCTGGGCCGCCGGACGCAGAAGGCGCTGCCGCCGCGGCTGCTGTGGGTGCGCGGATGGGATGTGCGCGACCTCGGTGCGGGGATCGTCGGCGGGCAGTTCACGGCGGAGGTCCCGCAGGAGCTCAGAGCGGGCTTGGCGCAGCTGAACTAGGACCCCTTCACCCGAGCCGCGCCAGCCCGGAAGCGGTCACCAACAACACCAGCGCCAGCCCGAGCGCGGCGCTGATGCTCTGGTGCAGCACCAGCAGGCCGCCGCTGACCGCGCCGAGGAAGATGCAGGCCAGGGAGAGCAGGCGGCGCACCGTCGGCTTGCCGAGCGGGTCCGCGGCGATGCCGGTGACCGTCATGGTGAGGACCGTGGTGGTCAGGTCCGGGACGGCGAGCTTGCGGACCACCGCGTTCTGCACCCCGAAGCCGAAGGCCAGGATCGCGGTGAGCTGGGCGTGGGTGGCGGTCGTCGTGTCGTCCTCGACCGCGGCGAGGATCAGGGCGACCGTGACGAAGGCGGCGTGCGCGGCCACGGCATTGGCCAGGCGGCGGTGCTTGGCCTGGCCGGGGGTGCCGCGGGCCAGCCGGGTCTCGATCCAGGCGCCGGCCGCGAAGCAGGCGATGGCCAGGCACGGGGCCCAGACCGTCAGGCCCTTCGCGCCGGCCAGGGCGAAGCCGACGAAGACCACGTTGCCGGTCATGTTGGCCACGAAGATGTGGTTCAGGGCCAGATAGCTGACGGCGTCCACCACACCGGTGACGAGGGTGGCGACGACCAGCGCGGCCGGCAGCACGCCGTGCTCGGCGGCCCCGCCGTCGTAGAGGCGGTCTGACAGGCGCAGCAGGGCGGCTTTCACGGAGGTGATTAGACCAGAAGCCGGCATCCGGGCGGCCGGTCGGGGGCGTGTCCCGTTCACGCGTCGCCCGAAGCGGGTAAGGGTCACACCGTGACGAAAGGAACGGACAGCTTCGCCTTCCCCTCCGGCGGGACGGTCGTCGAGCTCGCCTCCAGCGCGGAATGCCCGCCCGAGATCCGCGAACGGGCGCTGCGCGCGCTGGCGGCCCGGGCCCGCGACGCCGAGGACGCACGGCTGCTGATGGAGGCCCTGGGCCTGGTGGCGACGCCGCCGCGGGTCCGGCCCACGCGGCGCCGGGGCCGCTCTGTCATCCGATCGGTCGGCAGCGGAGGTGAGGGCCCGGAGCCGGAGTGATGCTGGGGCCTGTGGTGCGCGAGCGCGCGCCGAGCCCTGATGAGGGCGAGCCCGAGCAAGGAGGCCCGAGGCCCATGAGCGACCTGCCGCCGGCCCCTCCGCCCCCGCCGGAGGACCCCAACCAGCCGCCTTATGGCCGGCAGCCTCCGCCGTCCGGGCAACAGCCCGGGCAGCAACCGGGGCAACAGCCGCCGCCATACGGGCAGCAACCGCCCTACGGCCAGCAGCAACCCGGCCAGCAGCAGCCGTACGGCCATCCCTACGGCCAGCAGGGCTATCCGCAGTACCCGCAGTACCCCGGCGGCAACGCCTACGGCGAACTCCGGCGCGAGCCCGAGGTCCAGATCGACGTCCACGGCCTGCGCCCGCAGCGCCGCTGGACCGTCCTGATCCGCCTGATCCTGGCCATCCCGCAGCTGATCATCCTGTACTTCCTGCTGCTGGCCGGCTTCTTCGTGCTGATCGTCGGCTGGTTCGCGGCGCTGTTCACCGGCCGCCTGCCGGCCGGCATCCGGGACTTCCTGATCGGCATCCTGAAGTACCAGGTCCGGGTGCACGGATACCTGTCCCTGCTGGTCGACGAGTACCCGCCGTTCGTGTTCTTCGAGGCCCCGGGCTACCCGATCCAGACGGAGGTCCCGGAGGCCACCCACCTGAACCCGGCGGCGGTGTTCTTCCGCATCATCCTCATGGTCCCGGGCTGGATCATCACCTCGGTGGTCAGCGAGGGCGCCGCCGTGGTGGCGTTCTTCGTCTGGGTGATCATGCTGTTCACCGGCCGGCAGCCCGAGCCCGCGTTCGGCGCGCTCAGCTCCTTCCTGCGCTTCGAGACCCGGTTCATGGCCTTCTCCGGGATGCTGACGCCGACGCAGCCCAAGGGCCTGTTCGGCGAGGCGCCCGGCTCCCCGGACGCCGCCGCCGAGCGCCGGTCGCCGACCCGGCCGCTGCTGATGTCGAGCGGGGCCCGGACGCTGATGATCGTGATGATCGTGATCGGCGCGATCGGGGTCATCCTCAACAGCGTGTTCAACTCGAACACCAGCAGCTCGAACAGCAGCAAGGCCCCGTACACGGTGTCGCAGCACCGGTAGTCGTGCCAAAACGCCGGCCTCACCGGCGCATCCGCATGTAGAGCTCGCCGAGCAGGCCGCCCACCACGGCGGCCAGCGCGACGAGCTCTATTGCGCTGCCCTCCACACTCCCCCGATACCAACCGCGCATCCGCTGCGCCGCCGTCGCCACCGCACGCCCCAGCAGGGCCACGACCACGCAGCCCGCGACCGCTACGAAGATCACCACTACCACCACCTCCTCCGCTTCCAGGCTGGCGCACACCCGCGGCCCGGACCAGGAATGGACGCCGGAAGTTGCGCGGACGAATGGCCGACGATTAGCCGCATGTCAGCCGGGCAGACTGCCGCTGTGGAAGAGGGGGACGACCACGCCGGCGGCAGCAGCGGCGGCAGCGGCTTCGCGGAGGCGATCCGCTCCTGGCGCGAGCGCCGCGGCTGGACGCAGGAGGAGCTCTCGCACGCGAGCGGCCTGAGCACCCGGGCGATCCGCAGCCTGGAGCGCGGCCGGACGTTGCGGCCACGCAGGACGACGGTGCAGATGCTGGCCGACGCGCTCCAGGTGCCGCGAGCGCGGTTGATGGGGACGGTGCGGCGCGCGGTCGCCGGCGATGAGTCGGAAACAGAGGCGGGGCCGGAGGGCATACTCGGCGGCCTAAAACCTCCTCATCCAGTACAGGTCGGCGGAACCACCGTGGGCCCGGACCTGCCGACCGACGGCGTCGTCATACCGCGCGAACTGCCGCCGGATCTGGGCGACCCCGCGCTCGACGTACGAGAAGTCCTGGCCGAGGTGGTGGCGGGCCCGACCGGACCGTATCGGGCCGCGGTGGTGCGCGTCGGGACCCCGGAGACAGCGGTCCGCGCGGCGCACCACGCTTCCGCGAAGTTCCCCGACGGACAGTTGTACGCGGACCTCGCCGGGACACCCGCCACTCCGTCGGCCGCGATCCTTCGCAGGTTTCTGCGATCGCTGGAGGCCGCTCGGCCCGCCGAGGCGACGGCCGACGAACTCGCGGCCGCCTTCCGCAGCGCGCTGGCCGGCCGGCGGATGCTGGTCGTCCTCGTCGGGGCGCGGTCCGAAGCGCAGATCCGGCCGTTGATCCCGGCCGAGGCGCGGTGCGCGCTGCTGGTGGCGTTCGAGCCCCATCCGCCGAACGCAGACGGGGCCCGACCTCGCTCAGTCCCGTCCTAGTCCTGCGGCGGCACCGCGGTCGTGAACCGTCCGCCGAGGTAGCGGAACTCCGGGTCCGCCGGATCCGGCGCCCCGCCCGCCGCGGCCTCGACCTTCTCGGCGAACACGTCGGAGTCGTCCCGCGGCTCGTACCCGAGCCGCCGCGCGGGCTCCAGGTCCCACCAGGCCGTCTTGTTCGCCGAGATCCCGTACACGATCTCGTAGCGGACCTCCGGCGCGGTCGCCAGGGCGTGGAACAGGCGCGTGGCGTCGGCGGGGCTGAGCCAGGTGTCGAGCATCCGGATGCTCTTCGGCTCCTCGAAGCAGGACCCGATGCGGACGCACACCACCTGCAGGCCGTGCCGGTCGGCGTAGAACGACCCGATGGCCTCCATGAAGACCTTCGAGACGCCGTAGTACGTGTCCGGCCTGGGCCGCACGTCCACGCCGATCGGCGCGTCGCGGTAGTCCGCGCGCTCGTGGTATCCCACGGCGTGGTTGCTGCTCGCCGTCAGGATCCTCGGCACGCCGGCCCGCACCGCGGCGTCGAACACCTGGTAGGTCCCGTCGATGTTGCTCTTCAGGATCCGGTCGAAGCGGTCCTCGACCGGGATCCCGGCGAGGTGGATGACCACGTCCACGTCCCGCATCGCCGCGTCCAGGGCCGCCGGGTCGCCGACGTCGCCGACCACCCACTCGGTGGCGCCCGGCTCGTCCGGGGTCACCAGGTCGAAGCCGCGCACCTGCCAACCGAGTTCGGCCAGGCCGGCGCGCAGGAACGTGCCCACGCCGCCGGCCGCGCCGGTCATCAGGATCCTGCCGAAAGTCGTGTCAGACATCTGTCATCCCGTTCTCACGCAGCGGTGTCGAGTCCGTGTTCGGTCAGTACCCGGCGCCCGGCGTTGACCAACTCCTGAAGGCGTTCCACGTGCTCCGGGGCGGCGTCGGTCAGCGGCGGACGCACGGGGCCGGCGTCCAGGCCGTCCAGCCGCACTCCCGCCTTCACCAAGGCGACAGCGTAGCCGGGGGCCTTGGCACGGAGCTCGACCAGCGGCCGGTAGAACCGGTCCAGGAGCGCGTTGACCAGGCTCGTCTCGCCCGCGCGGTACCCGTGGTAGAACGCCAGCGCGATGTCGGGGACGAAGCAGAACACCGCCGAGGAGTAGTTCGGCACGCCGACGCCGGCGTAGGCGAGCTGCGACATCTCGGCGGTCGGGAGTCCGTTGAAGTAGTGGAGTTTGTCCTCGCCGTGGCGGTCCCGGACGGCCGAGACGATGCGCTGCATCAGGTCCAGGTCGCCCTTGCCGTCCTTGAACCCGACGATGTTCGGGACCTCGGCCAGGTCCGCGACCACGTCCGGGGTGAACGTCACGTTGTCCCGCTGATAGATGATCAGATCCAGGTCGGTCGCCTCGGCCACCGCGGTGTAGTGGTCGCGCAGGCCCGCCGCTCCCCCGGCGACCAGATACGGCGGCATCACCAGCAGTCCGTCGGCGCCGGCCTCCTTGGCCGCGGAGGCGAACGAGGTCGCCAGCGCGGCCCCGTACCCGACCCCGGCCACCACCGGCGCCCGGCCGGCCGCGACCTCGGCGGCGGCCCGGACGCACTCGGCGAACTCGTCCACGTCCAGCGAGTGGAACTCGCCGGTCCCGCAGCAGGCGAACACCGCCGCGGGCCCCGGCCGCTCGGGCGCGTCCAGGAACGCCAGCCGCGAGCGCAGATGCTCGCGGTAGACGTCCAGGTCGACGCGGCCGGGCTTGTCCCCGGCGGTGCGTGTGAAGGGGGTGACGGGGAAGAACAGCAAGCCGTCCAGCCGGTCCACGAGTGATTGCATCAGTACCCTTATCCCTTGAGCGATCCGCTGAGCAGGCCGCGTTCGAACAGTCTCTGCAAGGCCAGATAGACCAGCACGCCGGGCACCGCGAGGATCAGCACGGCGGCCAGCCGCACCCCCTCGCCCTGTTCCTGCGAGGCCTGCAGGCTGGTGACGACGACGGTCAGGGTGTCCATCTTCGGACTCTGCGACACCAGCAGCGGAAGCAGGTACTGGTCCCAGATCATCAGGAACCCGAACACCGCGCACGTGCCCAGCGCCGGCCGGCACACCGGCAGCACGATGCGCCAGAAGATGCGGAAGTCTCCGGCGCCGTCGATCCGTGCGGCCTCTTCCAGCTCCAGCGGGACCCGCTTCATGAAGCCGGTCAGCACGTACACCGGAAGCGCCCAGCCGACCAGCGGCAGGATCAGGCCGCCGTAGGAGTTGACCAGCGTCCCGCCGGTGAAGGGCTGGTGGATCTTGCCGAGCACCTGGAACAGCGGGACCGCGATCACCTCCTCGGGCATCATCATGGTGGCCAGGATCGCCAGCATCACCAGTCCGGCACCCTTGAAGCGTTTGCGGGCCAGGGCGTAGGCGGCCAGCGAGGACACCGCCAGCTGCAGCGTGAGCCCGACCGCGACCACGATCAGCGAGTTCAGCAGGCCGCGCGCCACGCCCAGGTGCCAGGCCTGGGAGACGTTGGCGCCGGTGAGGCCGTGCGGGACGTTCATCAGCGCGCCGAGCTTGGCCTGACGCTTGGAGAAGGCGGTCGCCACGACCGTCCACAGCGGGTAGACGAACACGAAGGCGACCAGCGCGTAGAGCAGCCAGACGCCGGCTCTGGTACGGATCCTCATATGTCCCCGCGCCTCCGCCACAGCAGCATCAGGCACGTCAGCAGCATCGTCACCACGAGCAGCGCCGTCCCGATGGCGGCGGCGTAGCCGGTGTCGTTGTTCTGGCTGAACTGCCGGTAGAGAAAGGTGACCACGGACTCCGACGACCCGGCCGGGCCGCCGTTGGTCGAGACCCAGATCTCGGTGAAGACCCGCAGGCCCCTGATGATCCCGAGCACCAGCACGATGGTGGTGATCGGGCGCAGCGAGGGCAGCGTCACGAAGCGCAGCCGCTGCCACCAGTTCGCACCGTCGAGATGGCAGGCCTCGTACATCTCGCGATCCACCGACGCCAGACCGGCAACGAAAATCACCATGTCGTACGGAGCGTTCTTCCAGATCTGCATCAATATCACCGACGCCAGCGCCGAGTGCGGGCTGCTGAAGAACGGCTCCGGGCCGATGCCGACCTTGCCCAGCAGCGAGTTCACCGAGCCGTACGGCGAGGGGTAGAGCAGCGTCGTCCACAGCTCGGCGGCGGCGACCATGGCGATCACGGTCGGCAGGAAGACCGCGGTCCGCAGGATCCTGATGTGCCGGGCCGGCCCCTGCAGCAGCACCGCGAGCCAGAAACCGACGAAGATCGAGCCGGAGACCGCGAACACCGCGTCGAAGAGCGTGTGTACGACCGCGGAGCGCAGATCCGGGTCGGAGAACAGCTTGGAGTAGTTCGCGGTGCCGACGTACTGGTTCCCGAGGTAGGGCCGGACGTGGAAGAAGCTGAGGTAGACGCCCCATATCGTCGGCCACACCTTGAACACGCCGATGAACGCCAGCAACGGCGCCAGATACAGCCACGGCCCCAGGCGCCGCCAGAACGGCTTCGCGGGTGGACCGCCGGTACGGCGGCGGCCGGACAGCACGCTGTCCGCCGCCACCGGGGTCCGAATTCCGGCCGTCATCCGACGCCCTGCTGCTTCAGGAGCGAGGCGACGTCGGAGTTCATGGAGTCCAGACCGGTCTGCACGCTCCCACAGGAGGACAGCAGCTTGTTGAGGTCGTCCGACATCTTCTGCCGCAGCTGCGTCCAGTTCGGCGCGTTGTCGTACTCGTAGTGGCCCGACGTGCTGTAGACCTGCTGCGCCAGCTGCCAGCGCGGGTCGTTCCCGTGCACCGCGGCCGGGTCGACGGTCTTGTTGACCGGCAGCCGGACCACGGTCGCGGACGGGATCGCGGTCATGCCGAGCTTCTGGGCGTCCGGGGTGACCATGAACTCCTCGAGCTTGGTCACCTCGTCCTGCTTGCTGTCGGCCATCGTGAAGATGTCGGTGCCCTCGGCCAGGGTCCCGGCGGTGCCGTCGGGGCCGGACGGCGGGGCGACCACGATGTACTTGCCCTTGACCGCGGTGGCGTCCATCGTGGCGTAGGCGTAGGGGCCGGTGAGGTACATGCCGGCCACGCCGGTCTGGAACGCCTTGTTGGCCGCGGTGGTGTCGTCCCCGAGCGCCGAGGGCTGCACGTCCTTGTTCTTGCAGACCTGGTCCTCCAGGAACTGCGCCGAGGACACGGCCTGCGGGGTGTTCAGGGTCGCCGTGAACTTGCCGCCGCCGGCCTTGAGGAAGTCGCCGCCCGCGGAGTACAGGAACGAGGACCAGAACCACGAGGTGTAGCCGCGCGAGGTGGAGCCGGGGACGGCCAGGCCGTAGGTGTCGTTCTTGCCGTCGCCGTCCGGGTCCCGCGTGGTGAAGGCCTGCGCGACCTTGGCCAGGTCGTCCCAGGTCTTCGGCGGCTGCAGGCCGAGCTTGTCCAGCCAGTCCTTGCGGACCAGCAGCACGTTCGCCTGCGCCGAGAACGGCACCGCGTAGGTCTGCCCCGACAGGTCTGTGGCCGACGCCCACGCCTGGTCGGTGAGCTGGTCGGCGCCGGCGAACTTGGTCTTGTCGATCGGCAGGACGATGCCCTGCGAGACGAAGTTGCCCATCTGCGCGGCGTCGTCGATGACGACGTCGGGGAGCTGGTGCGCGGAGGCCGCGGCGGTGAGCGCGGTCTCGAAGTCGGTGAGCGTCGCCTTGCCGATGGAGACCTTGATGCCGGTCTGCGTGGTGAAGGCGTCGAAGATCTTCTGGTAGGCCTTCGGCGAGTCGCCGGACCCCCGGATCCACACGGTGAGCGTGCCGGCGGCGGCGGCGTTCTTCGACGTGCTCGCACCGGAGGAGCTGCTGGAACCGCCGCAAGCGGCGGCGGATATCGCCACGCCGGCCGCCATGAGCGCGGCGCAGATGGATCTCGCTGTTCGGGGTGTCACGGTTCGCATGGGGCCCTCGGCTTCAACGGGGATTCATGGATGTGAACGAAAGACATGGAGGTGAACGTGCTCAGATGCTGGAAACGTAGTGGCGAACGTCCGAGCGGTCAAGAGGAGCCCGAGGGCAAGAGGAAGGGGCTCCCGAAGGAGCCCCCGGTTGGTGGGCGATCAGTGGGCGATCAGTGGGCGATCAGCTGTTGGGCGCGCCCGAGACGGTGTAGGCGTCCCAGTCGTACAGGAAGCCCTTGGCGTTGGGACCGTCGGTCGCCGGGTTGCCGTGGTCGTCCACCAGGATCTGGCTCTGGTTGAGGGCCTGGCTGATGTACCCGTGGTCGAGCTTGTACTTCAGGTCCAGCGTGCCGATGTGGAACTGCGATTCCGTGGTGGCCGCGGAGATGGTGAAGTTCCCCAGCACCTCCATCGCGACCCGGGAGCCGGTGACGTTCATCCAGCCCTCGAACGTGTACAGCGCGGAGCTGCGCAGCCCGGAGGAGTCAGTGCTGTTGAACTCGTGGCCCATGCAGCACTGGCCGTCGTAGGGGCTGGTGGTGTTGTCGGCGATGTGCGCCGGGCTCACCGTGCTCTGCGCGGTCTTGTCGAAGGTGTTCCCGGCGATGGTGCTCCAGATCCCCATCAGGTCGCTGGAGTGGTGGCCGGAGTAGACGAACGGCCGCGCGATCGCCGAGTTCCCGCCACTGCCGACCGCCGCGAAGCACTGGCCGGCGTTGGTCAGGCCGGCGGCGTTCAGCTGTCCGGTGAACGTCGCGTCGTTGAACGCGCTGAGCATGCCGTCCCAGGCCGAGGCGCCGAAGAACTGGATCGCCGCGATCTCGGTGTCGACGCCGCCGTCCCGGTAGTTCGGGTTGTTGGTCTTCGAGAAGTTCCCGAAGCCGCAGATCCCGGACGAGAAGTTGTCGGCGTCGTTGTAGGTGTAGTTGCTGCCGTAGCCCATGGCCGCTTCCAGCAGCGTGACCTTGTTCTGCTCGGCGGAGGACAGCCGGCTCCACGCCGAGCTGTCGTTCTTGAGCAGCAGCAAGGCCTGTGCCACCGGCGCCTGCCCCCACATCTCCAGGCCGCCGTCGGCGTCCGGCTCATGGCCGCCCGCTATCAGGCTCCTGACCTGGGTCAGCAGCGCGCTCTGGACGCTGGTCCCACTGGTAGCCGCAGAACCCGGCGCGACCTCGTCGACCAGCGCCAGGTAGTACAGCACCTTCGCCTGGTTGATGTTGGCCGGGTTGGTACCGGGACGCGGAACCGAGGAAGTCGGCGCGGCCCAGTTGAACGGCGCGGCGGCGACCGCGCTGTCGATCAGCGACTGCGTGAACGGGTTCGGTCCGCCGCCGCCGGCGGTGCTGCCGGTGACCGGGGCACTCGGCGCGGAGGTGTTGCCCGCGCTGTCGACCGCCACCACCGTGTAGGCGTGCGTACTGCCGGCCGCCAGGCCGCTGACGGTCGCGGACGTCGCGGTCGGCGAGGCCACCACCGTGGAGCCCTCCCGGACCTGGTACGAAGCAGCGGGATCACCGTTGTCCGTCTCGGTCCAGGACAGGCTGATGCTGGAGGACGTGGTGCCGGTGACCGTCAGGCCGGTCGGCGTGGCCGGCGTGGCCGGACCGCCGGAGCCGGTGGTCGCGGTGACCGGCGCGCTGGCCGCGGAACCGTTGCCGGAGGCGTCGACCGCGGTCACCGTGTAGGTGTGCGTACTGCCGGCCGCCAGCCCCGAGATGGTGGCGCTGGTGGTGGCGACGGTCGCGACCGTGACGCCGCCTTCGGAGACGGTGTACGCGGCGGCCGGATCGCTGTTGTCCGTCTCGGTCCACGCCAGGCTGATGCTGGACGTCGTGGTGCCGGTGACGGTCAGACCGGTCGGCGTCGCCGGGGTCTGCTGCCCGGACAGCGCGTAGGCCGCGACGTTGGCCGGCGCGATGTAGCCGCCGGAGCCGTAGTCGCCGCTGAACTGGAACTGCAGGCTGGCACCGGCCGCGAGGGTCGCGTCGGCACTGTCGTTGCTGAGCGTGTAGTGGTTCGCGCTGGAGGCATAGGTGACGCCCGCCGAGCTCTCGATGTTCTCGCTCTTGTCCAGATCGAACTGCACGTCCCAGCCGGTGACCGCGGAACCGGAGGTGTTGGTGAGCGTCGCGGTGTCGGTGTAGCCGCTCCCCCAGTCCTTGGTCTTCTTGATGGTGGCGGTCAGTCCGACGCCCCCGCCGCCGGTCGTGCTGCCGGTGGCCGCGGCGCTGTGCGCGGACTCGTTGCCCGCGGCGTCGACCGCCGTGACGGTGTAGGCGTGAGTGCTGCCCGCGGCCAGGCCGGTGATCGTGGCGCTGGTCGTCGTCGAGGTGGCGACCTTGCTGGTGCCCTCGTAGACGTTGTACGACGCCGCCGCGTCCGAGTTGTTGGTCTCAGTCCAGTTCAACGTGATGCTCGACGAGGTCGCACTGGCCACGACCACGTGTTGCGGGACAGCCGGAACGGTACTGGGGTTGGCCGTGGTACCGGTCACCGACGCGCTCGGCGCCGAGGCGTTGCCCGCCGCGTCGAGGGCTTCGACCGTGTACGTGTGCGTACTCCCGGCGGTCAGCCCGCCGACGGTGGCACTCGTGCCGGTCGAGGTGGCGACCACGGTGGAGCCTTCGAGGACCTGGTAGGACGCGGCCGGGTCGGCGTTGTTCGTCTCGGTCCAGGACAAGCTGATGCTGGAGCTCGTGGTCCCGCTGACCGCGAGGTTCGCCGGCGTCGCGGGAGTGTTGGCCGAGCTCGGCGTCGTCGCCGTCGCGGCGGTGCTGTGCGCGGATTCCACACCGGAGCCGTCGACGGCCGTGACCGTGTAGGTGTGGGTGCTGCCCGCGGCCAGGCCGGTGATCGTGGCGCTGGTACCGCTGACCGTCGCGACCTTCGTCGAGCCCTCGTACACGTCGTACGAGGCCGCGGCGTCGGAGTTGTTCGTCTCGGTCCAGGTCAGCGCGATGCTGGAGCTGGAGGTCGCCGAGGCGCTCAGCGCGGTCGGGGCGGCCGGGCCGGTCGACGTGGGGGTCTGCGGACCGTCCGTGGCCAGGCTGAAGTCGGCGAACTCGGCGTTCTCGGTCTTCTTCGGGCTGTAGCTCAGGTCGTGCCCGCCGTGGAAGGTGGAGAAGAACACGCCGGAGTGCGCCCCGGGCATCGGCTCGGTGACCTGGCAGACGTTCTTGCCGTCGCTCCAGATGGTGATGGACCCGGTCGAGACGTTGGTCAGCTGCTCGATCGAGTGCCACTTGCCGTCCGCGGCGAACGTCCAGTTGCCGTTGCACAGGTCGGCACCGTAGCCGGAGCCGGACGCGGTGTAGAAGTACAGCTCGCCGTTGGGTGCGCTGGAGCTGCCGCCCTTCCACATGTAGCGGGTCGACCAGCCGCTGGCGCAGTGCTGCGCGCCGCTCTCGCAGCCCATCACCCCGCCGCCCCACAGGCCCGGCATCTTGCCCTGGGTCTTGCCGCCGAAGTCGAAGCCGACCGGGAAGCTGTAGTCGTACTTCAGGTCCAGGCTGGGGCTGTTCGCCAGGGCGGTCTGGCCGTTGGTGGTCAGGTCTTGGTAGAACTGGCCGCCGCCGAGCACACAGCCGCTGACCGACAGGTAGCAGCTGGGCGGTCCGCTGTTGGCGGGATAGGTGGCCTTCAGCGCCTGCCCGGATCCCGGGGCGCTGGAGTCGGTGACCGGGGCCAGGTTTCCGTAGCCCCAGTTACAGGTGAATGTCCCCGAGGCACCCTGACACTGCGCGGTGTCAGATGTGGTGCCCCAGTTCGCGATCCACGGTGCGGTGTGGAAGTTGTCGAACGTCCCCGTCCACGCCGGGACCGTCGAGGCCGGTGCCGCCGTCGCCGCTGGTGTCGCGGCGGCGGCGTACCGGCCGGTGGCGGCCTGTCCGGCCTGGGTCACGCCGAACAGCGTGAGCCCTGCGGCGAGCATCCCGATGAGGATTTTCGTCCCCCGACGTCTTGATGGTCGCACTGGAGTGATCTCCTTTCGAACACATGTGACGTACTGAACGGGGGTTTCAGATATATGAACGACTGTCAGATATCTGAAATCCGTCGCAGACGGTAATGTGGGGCAGGAGACCTGTCAACGAAGGAGCGCCATGGCCGACACCGGCATATCCCGCGGACCGGCGGCCGGATCCGCCGCCCTGACGTCCGACGCGAGCGCGGACGGGGCCTCCGAGCTGGGCGGCGGCGACTCCGCGGCGGGAGTGAAGTCGGCACGGCGGGCCGTGGAGCTGCTGGAGGCCTTCGGCACGAACCACTCCTGGCTCTCGCTCACCGACCTGCACCACCACACCGGGTTCCCGCGCTCCTCGCTGCACGGCCTGCTGCGCACCCTGCGCGACGTCGGCTGGATCGAGTCCGACGACGCCGGCACCCGGTTCCGGCTCGGTGTCAAAGCCCTGATCTGCGGCACCGCCTACCTGGACCGCGACCCGGTGATGCCCTACGCCACCGAGGCCCTGGAGCGGCTGCGCGAGCAGATCGGCTACACCTGCCACTTCGCCCGCCTCAACGGCCCGGACATCGTGTACCTGCAGACCCGCGAGTCGCGCACCTCGGCGCATCTGGTGTCGCGCGTCGGCCGCACGCTGCCGGCGCACGCCACCGCGCTGGGCAAGGTGCTGCTCGCCGAACTGGCCGACGACGAGCTGACGGCGGTGCTGCCCAAGCACCTGGACGCGCTCACCGACCTGACGATCACCGACCGCGAGGCGCTGCGCTCGGAGCTGGCCTTCATCCGCGAGCGCGGGTACTCCACCGAGCGCGGGCAGAGCTCGCCGAACCTGGCGTGCGTGGCGGCCGTGGTGCCGTACCGGATCCCGGGCACGGACGCGGTGAGCTGTTCGATGCCGGACGAGCGGGTCACGGACGCGGAGTTGCAGCGGGTCGGGACACTGCTGCGCGATGTCGCCGAGGACCTGAGTCAGCAGCTGAGGCGGGCCGGGATCCGGTAGTCCGGCGGCTTGGAACAGGCAAGCCCGATCCGCGGATTCCGTTGATCAGTAACCGTTCTCGTATGTGAACGCCGTTTGCTTTGCTGAATTGTTACCGCCGGATGTCTTGTCAGGCTTCTTAACCAGTGCCACGGTTCCCGCCATGGCGAATACTGCGTCCTCGGCAGCTCCGGCTGCGCGCCGGCCGGTGAACCGCGCGACCCTGTACACCTTCGGCGCCTTCGGCGGCATCCTGTTCGGCTACGACTTGGGCGTCATCGCCGGCGTCCTGGTCCTGATCGCGAAACAGTGGTCGCTGACCGCGTTCCAGAAAGGCGCCATCACCGCCAGCCTGTCGGTGGGCGCGATGGCCGGCGCGGTGCTGGCCGGCCGGCTGTGCAACCGGATCGGCCGGCGGCTGACCATCATGACGGCCGCCGTGGTGGTGATCGTCGGGACCGTCGCCTGCGTGCTGGCCGGCGACTGGCAGGTGATGATGCTGACCCGCGGCGTCATCGGCATCGGCATCGGGCTGTCCTCGGCGACCGTCCCGACCTACCTGGCCGAGCTGGCCCCGGCCCGGGTGCGCGGCGCGCTGGGCTCGCTGAACCAGCTGTTCATCGTCACCGGCATCCTGAGCGCGTTCCTCGTGGACTACGCGTTGTCCAGCCACAACAACTGGAAGGGGATGTTCCTCGGGGCCCTGGTCCCCGCGGCCATCCTGATCGTCGGGCTGCTGGTGCTGCCGGAGACCCCGCGCTGGCTGCTGAGCAGGGGCCGGGACGGCGAGGCCCGGGCCGTGCTGGCCGCCACGCTGCCGAACGCGACCGATGCGGAGCTGGACGCCGAAGTCCAGGACATCCGCGACGTGATCCGGCGCGACAGCCAGGAACGCGGCCGGGTGCGCGACCTGTGGCAGCCGTGGGTGCGGCCGATGGTGCTGGTCGCGATGATCCTGGCGATCGGGCAGCAGTTCTCCGGCGTCAACGCGATCAACGCCTACTTCCCGACGATGCTGAAGTCGCTGGGGTTCGCCACGCGCACCGCGCTGCTGTCGGCGGTCGTGCTCGGCGTCGTGAAGTTCCTGTTCACGGTGTGGGAGCTGTTCATGGTCGACCGCTGGGGCCGCAGGCCGCTGCTGATGATCGGCGCGGCGGTGATGACGGTCTCGCTGTTCGCCGCGGGCCTGGTCATCAAGAACGTGACCGACAAGGACACGCTCGGCACCCTGACCCTGATCTTCCTGATCCTCTACCTGGCCGGCTACGAACTCGGCTGGGGCGCCACGGTCTGGGTGATGATCGGCGAGATCTTCCCACTGCGCGCCCGCGCCGCCGGCACGGCCGTGGCCACCACGGTCCTGTGGGCCGCCACCGGTCTGGTCACCGCGGTCTTCCCGACGATGTCGGCGAAGAGCAACCTGGGGATCGGCGGCGCGATGTGGGTGTTCGCCGGGGTCAACATCGTGCTGCTGCTCCTGGCCCGCTTCTACATCCCGGAGACCAAGGGCCGCAGCCTGGAGCAGATCGAGCGGGACCTGCGCGGCGGGACGCTCTCCACGGGCGGCGGGGTGTCCGCGGGCGGCGCCGGGCAGGGGGCCGGTGCGACGGCCGTCCCGGCCCAGGGCTCCGACGCGGCGGCGGGTGCGGCGGGTGCGGCGGGTGCGGCGGCCGAGGAGCCCGGCGAGTCGGGTCTGGTCTCAGAGTCCTGATTCGCATAGCCGGCAGCGCACGAGCGTACAAGACGCGCCCGTGCGCCGCCGGCGATCATCGGGGCATGTTCGACACGAAGATCGCCGTGCTGCTGCGGGACGACCTCGCAGTGTGGCAGCGGCTGAACGTCACGGCATTCCTGGTCAGCGGGATCGGCACGGCCCGTCCCGAAGTCGTCGGCGAGGCGTACCGGGACGCCGACGGCACCGTCTACCTGTCGGAGTTCCGGCAGCCGGTGATGGTGTTCGAGGGGAGTAGGGAACTCCTCGCGGCCGCCCGGGCCAAAGCCGTGGCGCGCGGGCTGGACGTCGCGGTGTTCACCGCCGACATGTTCGGCACCGGCAACGACGCCGACAACCGGGCCGCGGTACGGGCCGTGCGCGCGGACGACCTGGATCTGGTCGGCATCGCGGTGTACGGCCCCAAGAACGCGGTCGACAAGGCTTTCAAGGGTGCTTCGATGCACCCTTGAGCGCGCCGCGTTCTACTGCTTCTGCTGCGCCCGGGGCACGCTGCTGTCCGCCAGCACCGCGTCCAGCAGCCCGGGCCAGCGCACGTCCATCAGCTCCCGGCGCAGCCGCACGTGCTTCTTGGCGCCGACCCACCACATGACGACCAGCCCGGCCTCGCGCAGCACCTTGTAGTGGTGCGACATCGTCGACTTGGTCGCGGTGAGCCCGCTCTTCTCCCAGACGTCCAGGCAGGCCATGCCGCCTTCGGAGCCGTAGTCGGCGACCGTGTGGACGATGGTCAGCCGGGCCGGTTCGGCCAGCGCCGACAGCACCGCCGTCAGCTCCACGGCCTCGTCGCCGGGATGAGTCAGTTCGTACTGCTCGACCTGGGTGCCCATTGTCACAGCCTAAACCCGCTTGCCTTCGGTTCGATAGTGGTCGTACAGTTCGATGCTAGTCGAACGGTTCGATGGATGTCGAACTGATTCTCACCACGTACTACCCAGCGTCACCTCGAGCGAAGCGGATGGTGCCCCGTGTCAGCCACCACGCAAGAACGCGTTACCCCCTTAACAACCGCACCCGCGCCGGAATCTTCCCCCGACCCGCGGCGCTGGCGCATGCTGCCGGTGATCCTGTCGGCGATGTTCATGGCGATGTTCGACTACTTCGTGGTCAACGTCGCCGCGCCCTCGTTCCAGCACGACCTGCACACCACGGACGCCGGCCTGGAGCTGATCGTCGGCGGGTACGGCTTCGCCTACGCGGCCGGGCTGATCACCGGCGGCCGGCTGGGCGACCTGCTCGGCCACAAGCGGATGTTCGTCGCCGGGATGGCCGCGTTCACCCTGGCCAGCCTGGCCTGCGGCATCGCCACCTCCTCGACCCTGCTGATCGTCGCGCGCCTGGTGCAGGGCGCGACCGCGGCGGCGATGGTGCCGCAGCTGCTGGCCCTGATCAACGTGATCTACCCGGTGCACGAGCGGCCCCGGGCGATGGCCTGGTTCGGCGCCACCATCGGCGTCGGCTCGGTCGCCGGGCAGGTGCTGGGCGGCGTGCTGCTGGAGGCGAACCTCTTCCACTGGACGTGGCGGCCGATATTCCTGGTGAACGTGCCGATCGGGCTGGTCGCGGTGCTGCTGGCGCTGCGCTGGCTGCCGGACACCCGGGGCACCCACCGTCCGAAGTTCGACCCGGTCGGCGCGGTCGCGATCGCGCTGAGCATCGGCCTGGCGCTGGCCCCGCTGATCCTGGGCCGGGCCGAGGGGTGGCCGGTGTGGACCTGGGTCTCGCTGATCGCCTCGGTCCCGGTGATGATCGTGGCGATGCGCTGGGAGGCCAGGCTCTCGCGGGCCGGCGGGTCCCCGATGGTGGACCTGACGCTGTTCAAGGAGCGCACGTTCAGCGTGGGCCTGGCGCTGTCCGGGCTGATGCTGGCCATGTTCGGCGGGTTCATGCTGGCCATGACCCTGTTCCTGCAGGGCGGGATGCACATGAGCCCGGTGCGGGCCGGGCTGCTGTTCGGGCCGCTGGGCGTGGCCTTCGCCGGCAGCTCGATGCTGGCCCGGCGGGTCTCGGGCCGCTGGGGCGCCCGGGTGATCGCCATCGGCGCCGCGCTGAGCACCACCGGGCTGGTGCTGCTGGGCGTGGTGCTGGCCTGGCGCGGCGCGGACCTGGCGTCCTGGCAGCTGCTGCCCTCGATGGTCCTGGTCGGCGCAGGGAACGGCCTGGTGCTGCCCTCGCTGGTGGGCTCGGTGCTGGCCGGCATCAAGTCCAGGAACGCCGGCGCGGCCTCCGGGATGCTGGTCACGGCGCAGCAGTTCGGCGGCGCGGCGGGGGTGACGATCCTGGGCACGGTGTTCTTCTCGGTGCTGGGATCGCACCCGGGCGGGTTCGGCGGGTACGTGAGCGCGATGCGCTGGGTGGACGCGGTGGACGTGGTGTTCGTGGCGGCCATTCTGGCGATGGCCTTCCTGCTGCCCAAGCAGGCCGCGGGGATGGCCGCCAAGCGCTGAGCCGACGCCCCCCGCACCTTCCGCTTCGCCGAGCCCGATGCCCGGCCGGATCGCCTCATCAGCCGATCCGGCCGGGCATCGACGTGCGCTCGGTCCGCATCGGACGCAGGCTGTGACGCATGACGAACTCGAGCCTGGCCTCACGAGTAGCGGCCGGGCGCGCGGCCCGCAAGCTGGTCACGCGCTCCTCGACCGGGGACTGGAAGGCGCCCAAAGACCGCCAGGACCCGGTGGCCGTCCTGGAGAAGCAGGCGGCCACCCGGCTGCCGGGCCTGGTGCCGATCCGCTACGGCCGGATGGCCGCCTCGGAGTTCGCGTTCCTGCGCGGCGGGCCGGCGATCATGGCCGCCGACCTGGCGCAGTCACCCACCACGGGGCTGACGGTGCAGCTGTGCGGCGACGCGCACCTGTCCAACTTCGGGCTGTACGCCTCCCCCGAACGCCGCCTGGTCTTCGACCTGAACGACTTCGACGAGACGCTGCCGGGGCCCTTCGAGTGGGACGTGAAGCGGCTGACGGCGAGCATCGCGGTGGCCGCGCGCCAGAACGGTTTCGAGGACGACTGCGGCCACAGCGCCGCCGTCGAGGCGGCCCGGGCGTACCGCACCGCGATGGCGGCGATGACGCAGAAGGACGAGCTGGACGTCTGGTACCAGAGCGTGGACGCCACGATGCTGCTGCAGCTGGCCCGGCGCAAGCGGGGCCGCAAGGAGCTGGAGGCGTCGTTCAGCGAGGCGGAGCGGCACACGAACCTGCAGGCGCTGCGCAAGCTGACCGGGCCCGGACCGGACGGCACGCCGCGGATCCGCTACCAGCCGCCGCTGCTGGTGCCGTTCGCGGAGCTGGGCTTCGACCGGGACACCGAGGAGGAGACCATCCGCCGGGTCTTCACCGACTACCGCTCGACGCTCCAGGAGGATCGCAGGGCCCTGCTTGAGCGGTTCCGGTACGTGGAGTCGGCGCTGAAGGTGGTGGGTGTCGGCAGCGTCGGGACCCGCTGCTCGATGGCGCTGATGCTCGGCGAGACCACCTCGGCGCCGTTGTTCCTCCAGGTGAAGGAGGCCGAGGAGTCGGTGCTCGCGCCGTACCTGAAGGCGAGCCGCTACGAGCACCAGGGGCACCGGGTGGTCGCCGGGCAGCGGCTGATGCAGGCGACCAGCGACATCTTCCTGGGGTGGGCCACCGGGCCCGAGGGACGGTACTTCTACGTGCGGCAGCTGCGCGACATGAAGGGCTCGGCGAACGTCCCGGAGATGGACAAGACGATGCTGCGCGCCTACTCGGAACTGTGCGGGCTGACGCTGGCGCGGGCTCATGCGCGCTCCGGGGACCGGGTGGCGATCTCGGCGTACTTGGGCAGCGGGGATTCGTTCGACCGCGCCATGGGGCGGTGGGCGCTGGCGTACGCGGACCAGACCCGGGAGGATCACAAGGTCCTGATGAACGCGATCAAGACCGGGGTGGTGCGCGCGGTCGACGCGTAGCTCAGGAACGGTGGCCGTTGCGCAGGAGGTACTGGTCGGCCAGCAGGTCGATGAGACGGGCTCGCTGCTCTGGTTCCAGCGCCGAGTCGGGGAACGCCAGACCTTTCGTCGGCGCGGCGACGAGCTTGAGGTGCCAGATGCCGAACCGGCGATACGCGCGGCGCCATTGGCTCCACGGGAGCTTGGCGATCCTGCCGGAGATCGCGTAGGTGACACCTTCGGCGTCGAACGCGACGGTGACGGCCGCGGGCGTCAGGCGTCCGCTGGACCGCAGCTTGAAGTAGTGCAGGAGAAGCGCGCCCGCGATGACCACGGACCCGGCGGCGGGCAGGATGAAGGTCGCGGTGCTGATCGCCTGGATCAGGCCGCCGATGACGACGGCGCCGACCCAGAAGAACGTCGCCAGCGCGTCGCCGAGTTCGCTGACGACCGCCGTTCTCATCGTGCTGATGAAGGCGACGACGACGGGCGCGTCGGCGTCCGCCACTCCCTCCGGCATCCCGCCAAGATCCCCCACCTGCCACAGCATGCCCTATCTGGGCGAAGACGCGAAAGGGATTGTCCCGGGGGCGCACAAGGGAAGGGCCCCGCAAGGGAAAGACCCCGCCGGAGCGGGACCGTTCTGGATCGTCGGACTCAGCGGCGGGCGGCCCGCGTCCGCAGGCCGAACCACACCAGCGCGGCGGCCACGAGCACGACCACGCCGTCGGTGCCCAGGCTGAGCTGGATGCCGCTGGTGAGCGCGTCCTTGGCGGTGTGCCCGGCGCTCCTGAGGCTGTCGCTGCGGGCCGAGGCCACGGCGGACAGCAGCGGGATGCCGAGCGTCAGGCCGACCTGCTGCGAGGTGGTGACCAGGCCGGTGGCCAGGCCCTGCTCGGTGTCGCCGAGGCCGGAGGTCGCGGTGACGCCGTAGGAGACCACGGCGGCCAGGTGGCCGAAGGCGGCGACGGCGCCGACCGTCAGCAGCAGGAGGGTGCCGTTGCCGGGGGCGATCAGGGCCAGCGGCAGAATCAGCAGGCCCTGGAACAGCAGGCCGCCGACCAGGGTGGCGCGGGCGCCGAAGCGGCCGATGAGCCGCGGGGCGAGCATGCCGCCGAGCGCCGCCGCGACCCCCATCACCGCGAACACCAGGCCGGTCAGGGTCGGGGACATGCCCTCCACCTGCTGCAGGAACAGCGTGCCGAGGAAGACGACCGCGCTCATGCAGGCGAAGGTCACCAGCCCGCCGAGGTTGCCGATCGCGACGGTGCGGCGGCGCAGGATCCGCAGCGACACCAGCGGTTCGGCGGCGCGCGACTCGATGCCGGCGAAGGCCGCCAGCAGCGCGACGCCGGCGAACAGGCCGACGATCACGTCGGCGCGGCCGAAGCCGGCCTGCGCGGCGGTGGACAGCGCGTAGATCAGCGCCAGCAGCGCGGTGGTGACGGTGACGGCGCCGGGGATGTCCAGGCGGGAGGCGTGCGGGTTGCGGCTCTCGGTGAGCAGCCGCGGCGCGCCGAGCAGCACGACGGCGCCCATCGCGGTGTTCAGCACCATGGTCGAGCGCCAGGACAGCGCCTGGGTCAGCACGCCGCCGAGCACCATGCCGGCGGTGAAGCCGACGGTCATCAGGGTGCCGTTGATGCCCAGCGCGCGCTCCCGCTGCGGCCCCTCGGGGAAGGAGGTGGTCAGCAGCGCCATACCGGTCGGCACGATCATCGCCGCCCCGATGCCCTGCAGCGCCCGGCCGGCCAGCAGCACGGCAGGGACCCAGGCCACCGCCGCGATGACACTGGCCGCGGTGAACAGCACGGTGCCGGCGACGAAGACCTTCTTGCGCCCGACGAGGTCACCGACCCGCCCGGACAACAGCAGCAGGCCGCCGGAGGGCAGCGCGAAGGCGGTCGCGATCCACTGCAGGTCGGCGTCGGCGATGTGCAGGTCCTTGCCGATGCTGGGGACGGCGATGTTCAGGATGGAGAAGTCGACGGCGACCATGAAGTTCGCCGCGCAGAGCAGGAAGAGGACAAGCTTGGCCCGCGCGGACAAGCCGGAGGTTGTCGAGGGGTTGTCGATGTTCGCGGTGGCTGCCGCACCACCCGCGCCGGCGTACGTCACCGGTGTGGACTGGTCGAGGACATCTGTCATGGGATCCAGGATTCGGCGCGGGAAGCGAACGTGGGTAGCGCCTGTTTATGCTGGTGGTCCTTACACCAGGCTGAGCACCGCGGCTCACGGGGCCGCGCCCGTCGTCACTGGTGGCGGGGATCGGCTCCGGCGGCCGGCAGCGTGCCGAGGACCGGGGCTTCGCATGCTTGAGGGGAGAAAGCTGTGTCGATGACGTCTCCGGTCCGGGTGGACCCCGACGCCGTCCGGCGAGCGAACCTGCGGGAGTTCCTGCTGGCCCGCCGCGCCCGCATCACACCCGAGGAAGTGGGCCTGGCCCCCGGCGGCCGCCGCCGCACCCCTGGCCTGCGCCGCGAGGAGGTCGCGGTCCTGGCAGGCGTCGGCACCTCCTGGTACCAGTGGCTGGAGCAGGGCCGGGACATCACGGTGTCCTCCCAGGTCCTGGACGCCATCGGCCGCGTCCTGAAACTCGACGAACCCGAGACCCGCCACCTGTACGCCCTGGCGGGCCTGAACCCGCCCCCGGTCGGCCGCATCTGCCCGGACGACGCCGCCGGCCCGGTGAACGAGGCCCTGGTCCACCTGGTGGACACCTGGCTCCCCAACCCCGGCATGATCATCGACCGCCACTGGAACATGGTGGTCGCCAACCGAGCGGCCGAACTGGCCCTGCACATCACCGAAACCGGCTGGAACTGCCTGCACCAGTACTTCCTGGACGAGATCTACCGCGAGTCCCTGGAGAACTGGTCGGACCTGGCCCCGCACGTGGTGGCCACCTACCGCTCGGAGATGACGGCCTGCCCCGGCGACGAAGGCTTCCGCCAGGTGGTGGAGACCCTGCTGCCGCAGAGCGCTGAGTTCGCGGAGCTGTGGGCGCGCCAGGGCGTGGCACACAGCGGCGTGAACAAGAAGTCGCTGAGCTCCCGCGTCGGGCCGCTGCACTTCGAGTCGGTGACGCTGGCCGTGCCGGACCGCGCGGACCTGCGGATCGTGCTGCACAACCCGCAGGCCGGGTCGGATACGCGGGCGAAGATGGAGCGGTTGTTGGCGGAGGACGAGCGGCGGAACGGGTTGCGGTTGGTGGCGGGGTAGTCAGGGTTCGGGTGCCGATCTACCCTGAAAACGCACGGAAGCCCAGCGCTAGGGGTAAGCCATGTCAGACGTCGAACGCACCGACCTGAACCGCCTGCGTGACATCATCCGCAGCGCGCAGCAGCAGGGCGACCAGTACCCGGTGGATCCGAAGGCGCGGATCACGGTCGGGTCCGAGGGTGAGATCTACACCGGGGTGGTGCCTGCGGGGCGGCCCTTGAGCAGGGTGCAGCACGGGACTTTCGCGGCGCGGGTGCGGGTGCGGGAGGTCGAGGATCTGCGGTGGGCGGCCATGCATATGCCGCGGAATACGCAGTTCATCGATCATCGGGATGCTCGGGGGTGGTGTTACAGCTTCCTGTCGCAGATGGGGCGGCCTTACACCATGTTCGCGTACTTCGATGGGACGAGTTATCAGGTCAAGTTGGTCGAGCCTCGGTTGGAGGGGCTGGTCGGCGCGCATGCGGGGCATCTGTATGCCAACGGGCGTTTGTGCCTGAGCCAGTCCGGGGGTTCGGGGCAGCCGACTTTGGAGGAGGCCTACTCCAAGTCGGTGTTGTGGGCCACGGGGATGGACGTGGTGCTGGCGGGGCATCCGTTCCCCTTCTCGACGAACAACGAGTTCGAGTACGGTCTCTGATTCGGCGGCCGTCCGGAGGTCGGAGGAGCGCATGCTGACGCCCGTACGGGTGGCGGACTTCGTGCTGGACGCCATCGCCGCGCGTGTCGGTGCGGTCGAACCGGAGCAGGGCGGGGCGTTGTTGGGGCTGCCGGGGCTGGACTACGTCACCGAGTTCATCCACGACGGCGGTGCCGCGACGACCGGCACGCGGTACCAGAACACGGACTGGCTCATCGCGGCCATCGGGGCGCGGGAGGCGGCGACGGCGGCGCGGTTCAAGGGGATCGTGCACTCGCATCCGCGCGGGATGCCTGTGCCCTCGTCGCAGGACCAGGCCGAGTACGCGGAGTCGCTGCGGCTGAATCCGCTGCTGGCGCGCTACCTGGCGCCGATCGTGACGCACGACGTCGACACCCCGCTGGCCGGCCACGAGGTGCGCCTCGGGCCGGCGCGGATCTCGTTCTACGGCGCGGAGCGGGCCTCCGACGGCTTCGTGCTGGCCCCGGTGCGGCCCGTGGTGGTGCCGGTGGCGCGGATGCTGCGGCGCGCCGGAGCGCGGCCGGAGGGCGACCCGGCGGCGATCGACGTGGAGGGCACGACCCTGCTCGCCACGCACGCGCAGCTGCCCGGTCTCGGAGCGGTGACGCTGTTGCTGGGCGCGGATTTCCCGGCGACGGCGCCGATCGTGCTGCCCGAGCACGGGGACGGGCCGCTGGCGCTCGGCTGGGACCTCGGGGTGCCCGCGGTCGAGCGATTGGCCGGGGCGGTGCTGGCGTTGCGGCGTGGGCGCGCCAGGGACCGCGAAGGGCGGGATGCGTCGCATCGAGTCGAGGCGGGTGCGGAAGACCAAACGGCGACGGAGACCGTGAGGCGGGACCCGGCGGCGCTCCTGTTCGCCCGTACCGAGGGCATCCTGTTGCCGACGCTGGCCGATCGCAGTGTCCTGATCGTCGGCGCCGGGTCCGTCGGCTCCTACCTGGCCGAGGTGCTGGCACGCAGCGGCGTGGGCGCCTTCACGATCGTGGATCCCGACGACGTCGAGGCCGTCAACGTGGGGCGCAGCGCCTATCGGGTGGCCGATGTGGGGCTGGGAAAGGCTTTCGCGGCCGCCGAGATCGTGCTGGCGGTCAATCCCTCGGCGCGGGCGGGTGTCCACGCCGCGCGGCATGAGGACGTGGATCTGGCAGCGCTGGTGACGCAGGCCGATGTCGTCGTCGTGGCCACCGATGATCCGCAAGCGCAGGCGCGGGTGGGGCACTTCGCCTATCGGGCCGGGCGGCCGGCGGTCTTCCCAGGGCTGTATCAGGGTGCTCAGGGCGGCGAGGTGATCATCGCCGCCGAGGGGAGCGCCTGCTTCGCGTGCGCCACCGGTGGCGTGCGCGCCGATCTGCAGGAGACCGGCAGTGGCGAGGTCGCCGCGCGCACCGACTACGGCACCGGGCGATTGATCGCCGAGCCGGGGCTGCTGACCGACGTGCACCACGTCGCGGCCATCGCGGCGAAGGCGGCCCTCGGCCTGTTGCACTCCCCCGACGACGATGTCGCAGCAGCCCGCTTCGCCCACGGAATCCTCAAAGCCGGCACCACATATGCCGTCTTCGGCCACGAGCCCGATTACTGGATCTTCGCCGAGCTGATGCGCGCCACCCCGGCGCAATACGCGTACCAGTCGCTGTGGCTGACGGTCTCCGGCCGAAGCGATTGCCCGGTCTGCGGCGATCCCGCGGGACGTACGGATCCGTCCGCCTCCCAGGAGCCGGATGTCGACCTGATCAGGGCTCTGAGAGACGGCGCATGAGCGCCCTGTACCCCGCGCCCTCCCCCGCCGCGGCGGCATGGCTCGCGACGTTGCGCACGGCGCTGGCGAGCCTGGCCGACCAGGTGCGGGTCGTGCCACCGATCGACGTGGACGCCGTCGCCTTCCACCTGGAATCCGAATCACCGGAGGCCGCGGAACTCGGCGAGGAGCTGAGAGCGACGCTGGACGAGTTCGAGCCGATCATCGGCGGCCTGACGGCGGCGTTCGCCATGTGGCCGTCGACGATCCTCATCGCGTTGGGGCGCGGTGAGGAGATCGGGGAGCTGGATCCGGTCGTCGCGGCGGCCTCGCGGGCAGAGATCCCCGACATCAGGGCACTGACGTCTTCGGGCACCGTGACCATCGGGAAGGACGGCCGCTCGACCACGCTCATCGCCGCGACGACCGTGGGCACGCCGGTCGGTCCGGTGCGTATCCGCTGGCCCGATCGCGACGACGTGTGGCTCTGCGCCGTGCCGGCTGCCGCCGATCCGGCTCTCACCACGCGCGCCGCGCTGGAGCGGATCCTCCCCCATGTCGGGGTGAGCCGGGCGCGCCTCCGCACCGCCCCGGAAAGCCGCCCAGCAGCCCCCCACAGCGCCCTCCACGCCGCCCTTCTCACCATCGACCCCACCGCCGACCCCGACCTCGTCATGGCTCGCCTGGAGGGCTGGCGCACCGCCCTCGAGCAACTCCACCGGGGCGCGGTGGCCGTGTACTGGGAACAAGCCTGAGATGCCCGAGATGGCCAACCACGACATCGACAAGATCCGTACCGCGATCGCCCAGCAGGAGGGCCGCGTCCCCAGAGCCGTCATCCGCCCCGGGCGGACCCACCGGCCGCATCCGCGGCCCGCTCCGCGCACCCGCGGCGAGTTCGCACTCGCGCTGCTCTCGATCGTGCTGACATTTCTGGCTCTGCTGTTCAGCATTACCGCAGGGCAATTGGCGGCGTTCTGGATCGGGGATCACACGCAAAGCGGCGGCAAGTCATGGCCGGTGTTCCGCGCTTTGGGATATAAGCCGTGGCAACTGGGCGGCCCATCAATACTGCGACGCGAAGCATCTCCTCAACGGGCGGTGGTGGGAGACGGGAGGGCATATCTGTACCACGCGATGGTAGTGGAGTTCCGATTGCTGCCGTGGATCACGATCGTCGCGGTGCTGACCGCCGCGGTGGCCCGGCCCTACCAGGCGGTGCTGGCGGCGTTCGCAGCCGGGACGGTGGAGAACAACTGGTGGCTGCACCTGCCGAGCTATGACTTCCCGCAGTGGTTCGCGGACCTGGTCGACAAGCAGCGGACGCTCCTGGAGCACCACGATCCCTGGCAGGCCTTCGGGATCCTGCTGGCCTCGGCTCTGGTGGCGATGGCCTGGGCGGAGCGGACCCAGGCCACGTAGTCGCCCGGCTTCAAAGGCGGGCCTGTAGTTCTCCGGTCTCGTTCTGGCCGGCGCGTCCGGCGGGTATCCGGAGCGCGCCGTCAGCCGTTCTCAGCCGTACTGGAGCAGGTAGTCCATGACCTCGCTCATCGAGGCCGTCGCCATGGCGATGCAGGAGTCGGCCGCGCCGTAGTACAGCCGCAGGTCGCCGGTCTCCTCGTCGTGGATCATCCCGGTGGGGAACACCACGTTCGGCACGTCGCCGTGGGTCTCGTAGTCGGTGGCCGGGCCCAGGACCCACTGCGGCGAGCGGCGGATCACCTTCGCCGGGTTGTCCAGGTCGAACAGGACCAGGCCGGCGCGGTACAGCGGGCCGGCGGCCATCTGCTTCACGCCGTGGTACACGCCCAGCCAGCCGTGCTCGGTCTCGATCGGGGCCGGGCCCAGGCCCATGCGGGCCGCGTCCCACCAGGCGCCCTGGCGGCTGGTCATCACCGGCTCCGGGTTGGACCAGGTGCGCAGGTCCTCGGAGCGGGACATCCACACGTCGGCGCGGCCGTCGTGGCCCGCGTACGGGCGGTGGTACAGGCAGAACTCGCCGTTGACCCGGCGGGGCAGCAGCGAGGCGTTCTTGTCCTCCGGAGGCATGACCACGCCGAGCTTCTCCACCGACTGGAAATCCTCGGTGGTCGCCAGGGCGACGCAGGGGCCGGAGGGGCCATAAGCGGTATAGGAGATCACATACGCCGAAAGTTCGGCCACATAGGTGATGCGGCAGTCTTCCACGCCCCACATGCTCGTGTGATCGGCCGGGTCGTCGGCCAGCAACGGCTTGGGGTCCACGCGCCAGCCGTGCACCCCGTCGGGGGAGCGCGCGACGGTCAGGTGGGACAGGCCGCGGCGGTCCTCAACGCGGCACAGCAGGACCGTCTCCCCGTCATGGCTCGTGGCGCCCGGGTTGAAGACGGTGTTGATCTGATAGGGCCAGTCGTTGGCCGTCAGGATCGGATTGGCGGGGTCTCGGCGGAACAGTTCGCCGTGGGGGCTGGTGGTGCCGAGCGGGGTCGACATCTTTTGCCTCGCAGGTGGTCTGGTTGCGAACAGGTTTCGATCTTCGCAAACGGCACAGTTCGCCGCTGGAAAGCACCGACTGTAGCGCCCGTGATCACACCCTGTCTGGACAACACGCTAAAGGCGGGTGCCAACAGGGGCTTTCCGTTTAGGGGCCCCTACAGCAGCTCCCGGGCTTTTCGCCACGACCCGCCATGCACACGGTATTTACGGGCCTTGACGGCGCCGCGACCGATTGTGTGACGAAGGCCACAGCGCGACGGTCGTGCGACCCCACCCGGTGCGGAGCGGCCGCCCGCCACCCCTATGATTACTCGGCCGTTGACAGATCGCTCGCTGCTCACTCGCCCGCGAGGTCACCGACGGCAGCCACCACGATGCTGTCCGTCTCCGCCTGGAAGAGGTGTGCTCCCGTGCACGTCAATGGTTTCACCTACGGCCCGCTGACCCCTTTGCTGGCCTTCTTCATGTCGTTCCTGGGCTCGGTGATCGGGCTGCAGAGCGCCTCGCGGGCGCGGGCGGCCACCGGGGGCTCCCGGACCCGCTGGCTGACGATGGCCGCGCTGGCTTTGGGCGGCACGGCCATTTGGGTCATGCAGTACATAGCGATCCTGGGCTTCACGGTCCCGGGCGTCGAGATCCGCTACGACCCGGTGCTGACCGTCGCCGGCCTGGTCGCGGCGATCGCGGCGGCCGCCGGCGGCCTGACCGTGGTGGTGCGCCGCGAGACCGACAACCGGTCGCTGCTGCTGGGCGGACTCGCCATCGGTTCGGCCGTCGCCGGGGTGAACTACCTCGGGATGGCGGCACTGCACATGAACGCGGGGAAGCACTACACCGTATGGCTGATCGCCGCCTCGGAAGTGGTCGCCGTGGCCGCCTCCGCCGGCGCGCTCTGGTTCGCGCTGCGGGTACGCGGGCTGCCCTCCACCCTCGGCGCCGCGATCGTCCTGGGCGCGGCCATCACCGGCGCGCACTACCTCGGGATGGCGGCGCTGCACCTCACCTCCGCTGCGGCCGCCGCGTCAGCCTTCGGCTCCGCGCCGTCCGCGCCGTCCGGGATGGCGGCCTCGGAGCTGCTGACTCCGCTGGTGCTCGGGATCAGCATCGCCACCACGATCATGCTGCTGGTGGTCGCGATGGCACCGACGGAACGTGAACTGCGCGAGGAGCAGCGCGCCGTGGAGCTGGCCACGGCGCTGCGGGAGCGCAGCTACTGAACCAGGCCGGCCCCGTACCACATCCCCGCTCGCGCGGGGTGCGGTACGGGGCCGTGGCGCACGGCGCCGGAGCCGAATCTCCAAGCCGGGCTTGGAGAAAACACCCTGACGCCCGTCGGGATCACACCAGGTCGGCGGACCTCAGTGCCAGCAGCGCCTGGTAGTAGGCGAGCGTCGACTCAGCTCCCTGATTCTCGTTCGCCTGGGTCTCGCGCAGCCCGTCCCGGCCGCCGCCGCTGGTCGCGTCGTACAGCGGCAGGCCGAGCCGGTTCTCGCCGAGGAACCAGCCGAAGGCCCGCCGGGCCCGGTCGGCGTAGAACTCGCGGCCGGTGACCCGCCAGGCCTCGACACACGCCTCGACCACCGCCGCGGCGTCGATCGGCTGCTCGTCGCCCTCATGGGCCGGGCGCGGCGCACCTTTGCGCCGCCACAGGTTCCCGACCAGGACCAGGTGCCCCTCCGGTTCCCCCGGCCCGGTCTCCCCCGGCCCGGTCTCCGCCAGCCCGGTCTCCGCCGGGCCGACCGGGCCGAGGCCGACCTGATCCAGGTACCAGTCCAGGGCCCGCAGCGCGTCCGCCACCATCGCGGCGTCCCCGGCCCGCTCCCCGCCGGCCAGCAGCGCCTGCGGCAGGCGGGCGTTGTCGTAGGTGAGCTCGTCCTCGAACCAGGGCCAGTCATCGGTGGAGGCGGCGCGGAACGCCGCCTCCAGCCGTGCCACGCCGAGCGCCAACTCGGGTCCGGGCTCCGGAACCCGCACCAGCCCGAGTAGGGCGTACGCGGTGGAGCGGACCGTCGTCATCGCGCGCAGCGACGGCCGCGCAAGATCCAGCAGCGCCGCGGCCCGCTCGCGGCATTTGTCCGGGACCGCGGCGCCGGCCGCCACGGCGCCCAGAGACCACAGCAGCCGCCCCACGTGGTCGCCGTTGTGCGGGGCGTCCAGCCACAGTCCGGACGCGTCGCGCATGTTGCGGGACCCGAGGGCGGCCGGGTCGTAGCCGGCCTCCAGGAAGCTCAGAGCGGTGTCCAGCCAGTCGTGCGGGTCGGCGCCTTTCAGTTCGCGGACGGGGATGTCGCACAGACCCGCCGCCACGATCGCCAGCCGGGCGACGTCGTCCACGCAGTAGCCGGACCCGAGGTCGGGTTTGGCGTGGTCGCTGAACTGCACGACGCCGCCGGAGTCGGTGATCCGGTTCAGGTGCGTGAGCTTGAGCTTGGGCACGTCGACCCGGGCCATGCCGGCGGCGTCGGTGGCGACCGCGTCGGGCACGGGGCGGCTGCGGCGGGCCGCGGTGGCCCGTGCGATCCCGGCGAACCGGCGGGCCACCGCGGTCCAGTGCAACCCCGCGCCCTGGGTCCTGGCGGCTTCCCTGGCGCGCTCCAGGCGGTCCGGATCGGACAGCAGGGCGTGCAGCGCTTCGGCGTAGGCCTCCGGGTCCTCCGGCGGAACCGTGATGCCGGAGCCGCCGGCCAGCATGTCCTCGGCGTAGAAGTACGACGTCGACACCACCGGGCAGCCGGCGGCGACGGCGAAGGTGAGGGCGCCCGACGAGATCTGCTCGCGGGAGCGGTAGGGCGTGCAGAAGATCTCGGTGCGGGCCAGGACCGCGGAGATCTCGGCGTCGGACAGGAAGGTGTCCAGGAACACCACCCGGTCCTGGAGCCCCGCGTCCTGTACCGCGGCGACCAGGTGGTCGCGGTAGTTCTCGCCTTCCTGGCGGGCGACCTCCGGGTGGGTGGAGCCGGCGATGAGATAGGTCACGTCGGGATGCCGCGCGGCGATCAGGCCCAGCGCCGCGATCGCGGTCTGCAGGCCCTTGTTCGGCGACAGCAGGCCGAAGGTGGACAGCAGCCGCCGGCCGGCCAGCCGGTCCAGCGCCGCGGCCACCTCCGGGCGCACGGCGCCGCCGCTCCCGGGCGGCGGCGCTCCGTGCGGGACGTGCACGATCCGGTCCGGCGGGGCGATACCGGTGTCGACCGCCAGCCGGCGCGCGGTCCCGGTGAACACGGTCACGGCCGCGGCGTCGCGGCACAGCCGATACAGGGTGCCGGCCTGCGAAGGGCTCGGCTCGGACAGCACCGTGTGCAGTGTGACCAGATACGGGACGCCGAGCCGGTACAGCTCGGCGGCGAAGTCCGTGATCCAGGCGCCATCGACGCCGCCGAAGATCCCGTACTCGTGCTGGATGACGACGGCGCCCACCCCGGAGGCGGCCACCTGCTGGGCCGCCCTGCGGTAGTCGGAGCGCTCGTCCTGGCGGATCACCGTCCGCACCGTTGCGGGGTAGGCCAGTCCGTCCCGGTCCAACGCGCAGACCTCCACGCGCACGTCCGGAGCAGCATCGTTGAGCGCGACGGCCAGGTCGCGCGAGTAGGTGGCGATGCCGCACCGTCGCGGCGGATACGTGGAAACGATCGCGAGTGTTATGCCGATGTTCGAGACAGTCCCTGCCATGACCTCTCATACCTCTCTCCGTCGTCACTAAATACGACGGAACCGGCAAGCCACTCTAACGTTACTCAGTAGCCTGAATCAATACTCTTAGACGTATTGCCGGATCCGTGCCGGTGAACAGCGGTGGATGCGCACCGCCTTTGGCAAGCCGCGAAACCCGGGAGACAAGCCCGCCCGACCTGCGCCTGTGACGTGGGCCGCTTGACAAGCCCCCGGGAGCGTCGTGGTTTAATAGCGCCATGACCGGCGCTTGCATCACGTGCTGCGCGACCTGCCATGGGACGAAAGCCCATATGGCCGGCCGCGTATGCCGCATGCGCCGAATGTGCGGCCGCTGACGTCCGATAGCCCGCTGGTACGGAAGAGCGAGGGTTCGCCCCCGCGTCATCCGGAGGGCACCTTCCAGCCGCCGTACTCCTGTAGAGGTAACTCTGATGACAGATCCTTCGAGGCCCCGCCTCAGCTCCGTCGCACCTGCCCGCCGCACACCGGACTACCGCCTGTGCCTGCTTACGCACCGGGTCCCTCCCCGCGTTCATAAAACGTGCCGCCGAATGCGCTGGGGCGTACCAGCCAGCGTTGTCTGCGTACGCCCTTTCCGGACCGCCGACCCCCGTTTCGTGAGTTATGCGACCCCGCTGAGGAGCACCCCCGATGGACCCCCGCCGCCTGGAGAAGATCTACGACGCCGTCCGTGACGAGCTGGCCGGCCTGGACCGTTACGAGATCGAGCAGCGTGCCTGCGCGGCCCGTGCCCGCTGGCACGCCGCCTCGACAAGCCCCAACGCCAATCCTGAACAACGGGCCCTGGCCGGGGCCCGCGCCGCGGCCATCGGCCGGATCCTGATCCACCTGCGGCGCACCTGGACCGACGAGTACGACGCCGCCGACCACGCGGCCCGCGCCCTGGCCGCCGAGCGCGTCGACCCCGAGGTGGCCGCGAGCGTGCGGGCCGCCGGGCACCCCGTCGGGGCCCGCGTGGAGGTCGTCGGCGAGGAGCGCACCGGGGTCGTGCAGCAGATCCTGGTCTCACGCGAAGAGGACGGGTACTACGCGCGCTGGTACGTCGTGCACGTCGCCGAACTGCAGCTGTGCCGCGCCTACGGCTGCGACGAGCTGGAGACGCTGGAGCCGGAGCAGGCTCCGCTGGCGCCGGCCGCGCAGCACTCGGCGGCGTCGTTCGCGGTGCTGGCCGAGCGGGCGGAGCGCGCCGACCGCAGCGCGGTGACGGTCCGGCACGGGCAGCGCAACAGCCGGCGGGTGCTCGCCGCGGCCTGAGCCGGGTCGGCAAGCCCGCAAGCCCGCAAGCCCGGCAAGGACGCCGGGCGGCGGCACGGCGGGAGCGGCCAGAGGTCCACACGCGGCCGGATCCGGTGCGCAGGCACCGGATCCGGCGCATCGGTGCTCGGCGTTCATGGCAGGGATCCGTCATACGCCGTGCTCAGCGATGGTTTTCAGCCAGCCCCATGTGATGGACGGCACACCGAGTGGGTCCGGTGCCCGAGCCGCGGCTCACCGCCGGAAGAAGTCCCGCACGTTCACCAGCAGCAGCACCAGCGCCGCGATGCCCATCACGACGAGGAACCCGTCGCGGGCGTGCCGCGCCGCGTACTCCAGCACGCTGATCACCACGCCGGCGCCGACCAGGATCACCGCGAGGCTGACCGCGGTGGTCAGCAGGCGGCGGCGGGCCAGGGACTCCAGGGCGGCGAAGACCACCAGGATGGCCAGCAGCGTCGGGATCTTCTGGCGGTCGTCGGGCAGCAGCAGGACCGTGGCCACCGCCAGGAACAGCAGCGGGACGCTGACCGCGGCCCAGATCTGCAGCAGGATCCCGTGGTGCTTGCGGTCCCCGGGGACGTACGGCTTGTGGGAGCGGGTGACGTGCTCCTGCGGGTCCTGCGGCGGCGGACCGCCGCGCTGCAACACGTCGGCGTGGACCGCACGCTCCTCGGCCAGCGCGGTGCGCTCCCGGATCAGGCTCATGACCGACTGCTCGGCCACGCGCGCCTCGCCGAGGCGCTCGGCCGCGGTTTTGGCGGTCTGGAACTCCGTGCTCAGGGACCGGACTTCGGCGTGGCGGTCGCGGGCCCCCTGCTGGAGGGCCGCGGTCTGCTCGTCGGCTTCGGCGATGCGGATGTCGAGGTCGGCGATGCGGCTCTGGAGGCTGTGCGCCAGGCCGGTGTCGTCCGGGGACACCTTGTGCAGGCCGGCCCAGCCGAGGGGGTCGGCCCAGGAGAAGCGGACGGTGCCGTCGCGCTCGTAGCGCGGGCCCGCCGGGGCTCGCTCGCCGCCGGCCCAGTCCCGGGTGTCGACGCCCCACAGGCCGCGGAAGCCGCGCACCCAGGGGGTGTCGTCGTCGATGAGGACCGGCTGCCACGCGCGGTCCTGGCCGGGGCCGACCCGGGTGCCGTCGCCGCGGGCGTAGTCGATGAACGGGATGCCGAAGCCGTGGTCCTCGCTGCGGGCCCGGCGCAGCATCACCTCCGCCGCCCGCTTCCACCAACGGGCCAGTGTGCCGAGGAAGCGGGGGTTGACGGTGACGAGGTAGTCGCCGGCGAGGAAGGCCCCGGAGTGGGAGCCGGCCCCGGCGAAGACGACGGGGTGGGTGCCCTCGGCCACCGTGAGGTCCGGGTCGTCCCAGCGGCGGCGGAGGTCGTCGCCGGTGTAGTCGTGCGAGGAGAAGGCGACCCAGCGCGGGATGACGGTGCTCGGCCCCCCGGCGACGGCCGACTGGTCCTCGGCGAGGTAGACCGTCACCATCTCCCAGTCCGCCTCGTGGTCGTTGACGCCGCCGAACGTGGAGCGCCAGTCGTTGGCCGCGTAGAAGTACCAGTACTGCAGGATGACGTAGCCGCCCTGGCGCAGGACGCGGCCGTAGTACGGGGACGCCTCCGCCCCGCCGCCGGCCTGGTACTGCTCGGCGGCCTTGGTCATCACGCCGCCGGGGACCGTGCCGCGGATCAGCAGGCTCAGCCGGAGCAGGACGTCGATCAGGCGCGCGACGAAGCCGACGGCCGCGAGCCGGCCGGTGCGGCGGATGCCGGTCGGGTGTCCTTTGCGCCAGCGGCGGACCTCGCCGCCGCCGGCGGGTTTGAGGACGTAGCGCAGGAACAGAGGGCGGCCGGGGTGCTGCTCGGAGACCGTCAGCAGGCTCGCGAGGTCGAGTTCGCCGGCCGGGACCAGCTCGGTCTGTCTGTCGCCGTCGCGCCACAGGCCGGCCGCGGCGATGTAGCGCTCGATGTCGGTCGGGAGGAAGTACTCGCCCTTGGTGTAGGCCAGGATCGGCTCGTGGGCGCGGAGCAGGGCGAGGTCGTCCTGGGACGGGGCGGGGTCGGCGGCAGTCATCGATGCCGACGATAGGTCACCGCGATCAAGGGCGCGCGGCGGGCCTCAGCGTGTGGTGAAGGCACCGCCGTCCACGTGGATCGTCTGGCCGGTGATGTGCCGCGCCCCGGCCGAGGCCAGGAAGAAGACCGTCTCGGCGATGTCCCGCGGCGTGCCGGCGCGCTTGGTGTGGGTCTCGGCGATCAGGGCCTGCTCGCGCACGTCGGTCATGGCGCCCTGGAAGAAGCCGGTGCCGGCGATGTAGCCGGGGGCGATCACGTTGGCGGTGACGCCGCGCGGGCCGAGTTCGGCGGACAGCATGGCGTACCAGGCGGCGAGGGCGGCTTTGGCCGCGCCGTAGGAGCCGCCGCGGCGTTCGGAGCCGATGGTGCCGACGGCCAGGGCGGTGCCGCCGGGGGCGAGGACCGGCTTGAGGGCGGTGGTGGTCAGGACCGCGCTGAGCAGGTTGCCGTCCAGATCGGCGCGCCAGTGGGCGAGCACGGCCTCCAGCTCGGCGGCCTCCGGTCCAGGCTGCGCGGCGCCGAGGCCGCCGGCGGCGTTGACCAGGACGTCGAGGGTGTCGAAGCGGGCCGCGAGGGCTTCGACGGCGCGCGGGTCGGCGGCGTCGCAGACCACGCCGACCGCGCCGAGTTCCTTCGCGACGCTCTCGACGAGGTGCTCGCGGCGGCCGGTGATGACGACGCCGGCGCCGTCGGCGGTGAAGCGCTCGGCGACGGCGCGGCCGATGCCGCTGGTGCCGCCGGTGACGAGGACGCTGCGGGGCATGGTCGCCTCCTGATATGTTTAGAGCTAAACGTTTAGACCTTAACATAGCGCCGCCACGCCGCCAGAGAGCCAGAGAGCCAGGGAGCCGCATGAGCACCACCGCCGCCGAGATCGCCGACGCATGGCGCCGCGAACGCCCCGGGACGCCGGTCGACTCCATCGAGGTCTTCACCCCGATCGTGCGGCTGGCCAAGCTGCTCACCGACGACCGGACCCGGGTGCTGCGCGCGGCCGGCATCGACCGGGCGACGCTGGACCTGCTGTCGGTGCTGCGGCGCTCCGGGCCGCCCTACACGCTGACCACGCGCGCGCTCACCGAGCGGACGCTGGTGACCGCCGGGGCGATCTCGCAGCGGGTGGCGCGGGCCGAGCAGGAGGGCCTGGTGACCCGGGCGCCGGATCCCTCGGGGCACAAGGCGGTGGCGGTGGCGCTGACCGCGGCGGGGCACGCGGTGATCGAGCGCTCCGTGGACGCGGTGCTCGGGCGCGACTCGGAGCTGGTCGCCGGGCTCAGCGCCGAGGAGCGGGAGGTGTTGATCCCGCTCCTCGGCAAGCTCGAGACGTTCGTCAGGTCGCGCGGGGCCTGACGCACAGCCGCCGCCCGACTGCGAACGATCGCCGGTTTGGCCACAGGCTCACCGCCGAGACACAGGAGCTGCTGAACCCGCTCCTCGGCACCTCCCGCAAAGCCGCTATGGCTTCGACCGCTACACCTTCGACTACGACCCGGCCGCCGTGACGCACAGGTTCGGGTCGGCCGCGTTCTCCCCGTCGGCGCTGGACAGCGCCGCCGACGGCAGCGCGCTCGGGCTGCTGGAGGACGAGGCCGCGCCGGGGTTGTACACGTCACCGCTGGCGAAGTCCGAGCCGACGCGCACCACGATCGGCGCGCTGCCGTCGGTGCCGGGCTGGACCGCGGAGGCCGGCAGCTGGAGCGCCGCGGCGACCGCCTGGGCCGCGGCCTGGTGCGCCTGGCCGCTGTAGTACACCGTGGTCGTGGCGACGCCGCTGCCGTAGCCGACGCCGGTGGCGTTCTTGAAGCCGTCGGCCTGCAAGGTGGCGGCGAGCTGGCGGGAGCGGCCGTCGTTGGTGGTGCCGTTCTCGACCACGATGCTGTCCGTGACCGAGCTCGGGCTCAGGCTGCTGGTCGTCGCCGCCGGGGTCGGGGAGGGCGCGCCGGGGGTGGCACCGGCGCTGCCGCTCGCCGCCGTGGTGGGGCCGGTGACCGACTGGTCGTGGCCGATCAGGGAGAAGATCTGCTGGTCCAGGGCGGTGTCCGGGGCCACGCGGTTGGGGTCCGGCGCGTAGGCGGTCGTGGGCATGGTCAGGAAGGTGATGTTCTGGGTCGGCACCTTCTTGAGGGTGTTGGCCAGGTCCAGCAGCTTGCTCACGCTGGCGATGCCGTCGTCCACGGTCAGCGACTTGGAGGCGATGTCCATCAGGTGCGTGGCCTGGATCGGGTTGTCGAACGTGGCCTGGTCCTTCATCTTGCGGATCAGGGCCGACAGGTACTGGTGCTGCGCCTCGGTGCGGTACAGGTCCGAGCCGTCGGCGAAGCCCTCGCGGGTGCGCAGGAAGGCCAGGGCCGTGTCGCCCTGGATCACCGAGGTGCCGGCCGGCAGGTTCAGGTGTGAGTCCGGGTCGTTCACCGCCTTGGTGACGCAGACCGGGACGCCGCCGACGGCGTCGGTCAGGGCCACCACGCCGGCGAAGTCGACCATCATGAAGTGGTCGATCTTGACGTGGGTGAACTCCTCGACGGTGTCCACCTGGCAGCCGGGGCCGGCGGCCAGCGCCGAGTTGATCATGCCGACGCTCTGCGCCGGGTACTGGTTGCCCTTGGCGTCCACGCACGCCGGGATCGGGACCATGGTGTCGCGCGGCAGCGACACCACGGTCGCGTTGCTGCGGTCGGCCGAGATGTGGACCAGCATCTCCACGTCGGAGCGGCCGGAGGGGTCGGTGAAGCCGCCCAGGCTCGCGTCCTGGCCGGGCAGCCGGGCGTCGGTGCCGATGAGCAGGATGTTGATCGGGACGTCGCCGTACGGGTCCGGAGTCGGCTGGACGATGCCGCCGCCGCTGGCCAGCTGGTCCGGCGGGACGACGGCGCCGTGCAGCGGCGCGCCCTTGATGTTGTGGTCGAGGCGGTAGTACCAGTAGCCCGCGTAGGCGACCGTGCCGCCGATGACCAGCACCAGCATCCCGGAAATGACCATCAGCGTGCGCTTGACGCGGCGCCGCGTCCTGCTCGCCTGCGGCCCCGCGGCGGCCGCGTCCTGCGGCGTCCCCGAGGAGTGCTTGGGGACCCATGCCGTGCCGGAGGTGTCGTCCTCGGCTATACCGGACGTGTCGTCACTCACCGTTCGTACTCCGTCCGCTCAGTCCCCGTCCCCGCCCACTTCGATGACGCTTGACCCCCCAGCTGCGGTTCCACCCTCCACGGAAATCGTGACGAGCAGCTGAGTGGCCCGAGTGGCGGTGACGTAGTGCGTGCGGGGGCCCATCGGGGATTCCGAGGCGATCAGGTCCGGGTCGACCAGCACCACGGCGTCGAACTCCAGGCCCTTGGACTCCAGCGAGCCCAGGACCTGCACGCGGTCCGGCACGTCGGTCACGATGAACCTCCCCAACCGGGTCATCGGCACGATCACTCCGACTGTGCCCTCCACCTCGCCGGCCAACCGGCGCGCGGCGGCCCCGGCGGCCGAGGCCAGGTCGGCCTCGGTGCTCACCACGAACTCCGGGGGCCGTCCGGTGGAACGGACGGCCCGCGGCAGCGCCGCGTCCGGCAGGAACCGGCGCAGCAGGGCCGCGGCGTAGTCGGCGATCTCCACCGGGTTCCGGTAGTTGGTGGTCAGCTCGAACTGCCGGCGCTCCCGCGAGGTGCCCAGCGCCAGGTCCATCGAGCGCCGGGCCTCGTCCAGGTCCTCCCACGAGCTCTGGGCCGCGTCGGCCACCACGGTCCAGGTCGCGTGCCGGCCGCGCCGGGCCAGCATCCGCCACTGCATGGGCGAGAGGTCCTGGGCCTCGTCGACGACGATGTGCCCGAATTCCTCCGGGTCAGGTTCTTCCTCGTAGGCACCGCGGCGCGCCGCGCGGTCGCCGAAGGTCGACAGCTCGCGGAAGCCGCCGGACTCCGGCTCCGTGCCGTCGTCGGTCTCCTCGCCGGTCAGCAGGTTCACGCCGTCCACGACGTAGGGGTTCGCCGCCGCGGCCGCGCGCGCCGTGCGCGGGCCCTCGCCGAGCAGCGAGTCCAGCTCGTCCAGGAGCGCCACGTCGGAGTAGGACAGCCCGGCGCCCCGCTCCCCCACGGCGCGCCACGACTCGGCCAGCAGGGCGGCGTCGGAGGCGCTCAGCACGCCGCGTGAGACGTCGGCCAGGTACGCCGGGTCGCCGAGCGAGCGCAGCACCTCCAGCGGGCTGCGCTGCGGCCACCAGGCGGTCACGAAGTCGGCGAAGGGCCGCTCGGAGCGCAGCTCGGACAGGAAGGTGCGCTTGTCGTCCTCGAGCAGGTCCGGGTACTCGTCGTAGGGCGAGGCGTCGCCGGCGGCGCGCTTGGCGTCCTGGTAGGCGTTCCAGGCGGCGTCCTGGAGGGCCCGGATGACGTCGGCGCGCACCGCGTTCGGGCGCCGGTTGCCGCCGCGCAGCATCCGCTCGCGCAGCGCGGCCAGCTGCGGCGCGTCCAGGGTGAAGAACGTGCCCTGGTAGATCAGGCGGACGTCCTTCGGGGCGCCCCACGGCGCGTCGTTCGCCGCCTTGCGCAGGACGCGCACCATGCGCGGCGAGCCCTTCAGCTTGGCCAGCACCGCGTCCTCGTGGCGGGTGGCCTCCACGCCGTTCACCACGTCGCCCAGCGAGCGCAGCGCGGCACCGCCCTCACCCAGGGAGGGCAGCACCCGCTCGATGTAGTCGGTGAAGCGCCGGTTCGGGCCGACCACCAGCACCCCGCGCGAGCCGAAGCGGCGCCGGTGCTGGAACATCAGCCACGCCACCCGGTGCAGCGCCACCGCGGTCTTGCCGGTGCCCGGGCCGCCGGTGACCACCACGCTCACGTCGGCGGGCGAGCGGATCACCACGTCCTGCTCGCGCTGGATGGTCGCGACGATGTCGCGCATGTGGCCGGTGCGGGTGCGGGCCAGCGCGGCGATGAAGGCGCCGTCGCCGACCACCGGCAGGCCCTCGGGCGCGGCGTCCGGGTCGAGCAGGTCGTCCTCGATGTCCAGGACCTTCTCGCCGCGGCAGTGCAGCACCCGGCGGCGCACGACGCCCTTCGGGTCCTCCGGGGCGGCCTGGTAGAAGGCGGCGGCGGCCGGCGCGCGCCAGTCCACGACCAGCGGCTCCAGCTCCTCGGTGCGCACCCCGAGCCGGCCGATGCGGTAGGTCTCCAGCTCCTCGCCGGGGGTCTCCGGCTTGAGGTCCAGGCGACCGAACACCAGTTCGTTGTAGGCGTTCTCCAGGGACCGCTCCCAGATGGCCGCCTCCATGACCTGCACGTCCCGGTCGACCAGCGCCGAGTAGGTCCCGCCCTGGGCCACCTTGTAGCTCTCGCGCACCCGGCTCGCGGCCTGCTCGCGCATCCGGGCCAGCCGGGCGTAGGCGGCGTCCACGGCCTGCTGCTCGACCGCGATCTCGCGATCCTTGACGTGCGCCGAACCGTCCTGCTGAGGTGACACCCCGCGACCTCTCATCGTCTACTGAGCCAGCACAACCGCACGATCATCGCCGACCGCGCCCACCCGGGCAAACGCCGTCCGCCGCCGAAGTGTTTGCATTCCGTTTGGAACAGCTCTCACAGGGTCCTCATAAGCACCTGCCGGACTTATGTTCGGACCGTGTCGGGGACTCTTACTCAGGCGCCCAACCGCAGTACATCGCACCGGGCGACCACCAACGGAACCAGCTTCAGCGATCATCTCACTCACATCCCGCACGCACCTCGCGGGACCACGCCGAACCTCCTGCGGGCGGCCGCGGCCGCCACCGGGGTGCTGGCCCTCATCGCGGCCGTCGTACTGACCGGCTCCGCTTCGGGGGCCCAGTCCAAGATCAGCGCGGTCGGGAGCACGGACGCCCCAAGCGTCCGGGCCACCGACGACTTCCTGTTCCGGCTCCAGGACATGGACGCCCAACTGGTCAACGCCCTGCTGGTGAACGGCGACACCCAGGTCCACGTGTCGCGCGGGGCCAGCGAGGCGTTGTACGACGCCGACCGCAAGGCCGCCGACGGGGACCTGGAGGCCGCGACCGTGGCGCTGGCCGGCGACCAGAGCGCACTGGACCAGTTGCACGCGGTGTCCGACGCCTACGGCCAGTACCAGGCCCAGGCCACCCGGACCCTGGCCGACGACGAGCGGGAGGGCGGCACGACCGCCGGCGCCGCGCCGGCGTCGATATTCGCCGACTACCTGGCCGGGCACTCCATCCTGTTCGGCGACGACGACAACGGCGGGCTGATGAAGTCCGCCACCGGCCTGGAGACCGCCAGCAAGGACGCGATCGACTCCTCCGCGTCGTCCACCACCGACGCGCTGAACGTGGCGGTGGCGGAGTTCCTGGTCTTCGGTCTCCTCCTGACCGGCGCCCTGGCCGGCTTGCAGGTGTTCGTGTTCCGGCGCTTCAAGCGCGTGCTGAACCCGGCCCTGATCGCCGCGACCGTGGTCGCCCTGATCCTCACGATCGGCGGGGCGGCGGGGGCGGCGAGCGCGGCGGGCGACTTCCACACCGCCAAGTCCGACGCCTTCGACTCGGTGCTCGCCCTGAGCGAGGCCGACGCGACGAGCGCGGGGATCAACTCCGACGAGAGCCGCTGGCTGCTGGCGCAGAACTACCCGGCGCAGCGCAGCGAGTACCAGCAGTCCTTCCTGCACGGTGAGGACGCGATCGCCGGCGTGCCCGGTGCGACCGACATCGGCTCCTACGCCGGGCTTCTGAAGGGCGAGGCTTCCGCGCGGACCGTGGACGACCTGAACCAGACGACGCTGTCGCACAACAGCAGCTTCGGCGAGGAGTTCACCAACATCACCTTCCCCGGCGAGGCCGAGCAGGCGCTGGCCGCGTTCACCGCCTACAGCGCCTACATCCAGGACGACGCCACTTTGCGCATGATGCCGATGGACTCGGCGAAGGGGATCAAGGCGGCGATCGACTTCGACACCAACGCCGACACCCCCGGCACGTCGGACCAGGCGTTCAACGCCTACAGCAAGGCGCTCGACACCGTCATCGCGAACAACGAGGCGCACTTCGAGTCCTCGATGCCGGCCGCGAAGAACGGGATCGGCCTGTGGTCGTGGCTGCCCTACGTGCTGGCGCTGCTGCTGATCGGGCTGACCGTTCTGGGCCTGCGGTCGCGGCTCACCGAGTACCGCTGACCTTCTGCTGAAAGGCCTTCGGGCCGCCGCACCGCATACGCGGGCGGCGGCCCGAAGTGTTCCGGCCTCCAGACTCAGTGGTGCACCGAGAACCAGACCAGCGACACGACGCCGGCGATCACGCAGTAGATGCCGAACGGCTTCAGATCGCGGTTCTCGAAGTACTTGGTCAGGAAGCGCACCGAGATGTAGGCGGCGATCCCGGCCAGCACCGAGCCGGCGATCGCCGGGCCCAGGATGCCGTGGTTCGCCGGCTTGGCCAGCTCAGGGGTCTTGTACACGCCGGCGGCCAGGATCACCGGGGTGGCCAGCAGGAACGCGAAGCGGGCGGCGTCCTCGGTCTTCAGCCCGCGCGCGAGGCCGGCGACCATGGTGATGCCCGAGCGGCTGATGCCGGGCAGCAGGGCGAAGGCCTGCGCGCCGCCTATGCCGGCGGCGGACTTCCAGCCGAGCCGGGCCAGCCGGCGGTCGGCGGCGATCTCCGGGGGCTCGCCGCGGCGGGGCGGGGCGTTGCCGTCGTCGGCGTGCCGGCCCTTGGAGGCGCTCTTGAGCATGGCGTCCGCGAGGAAGATCACGAAGCCGTTGATGAGCAGGAACACGGCGGCCGGCACCGGTTTGCCCAGGTGCGTGCGCAGCGCCTTGTCCGCCACGATGCCGATCAGGCCGACCGGGATGGTGCCGATCACCAGCAGCCAGGCCAGACGCTCGTCCGGGCCCTCCACGCTGCGGTGCCGGATCGAGGTGAACAGGGCCCTGATGATGCGCACCCAGTCCCGCCAGAAGAACGCCACCAGCGCCAAAGCGGTGGCGACGTGCGCCAGCACCAGGAACGCCAGGTACGGCGAGTCCTTGGCCGTCATGTCCAGATCGGCCTTCCAACTGCCGCCGATGAAGGCGGGCAGGAGTATCGAGTGGCCGAGGCTGGATATGGGGAACAGCTCGGTGACGCCTTGGACCAGCCCGATGGTGCAGGCTTCGAGATAGGTGAGGCCGGACAACTCGTACCCCTGTCGGAAAACGGATGCAGTCTGCCGGAGGATACGCGGGACGTCCGGCGGCGCGGGGAAACAGACGGTGAACGTAGGGCAAAGCAGCAGCACACTGGCTTGGTCCGGAACGGTCGCGCGGACCGGCCGGCGGCGCGGGGCCGCGGAGGACAGCCTACGACAGGTTGTAGCAGTTGGGGGTCGGGGGTGACCCTACGGCCGGCCGGCCCTAGGAGGTGCGGCCGGCGTACCAGCTGTCCAGGTCGGCCGGCTGCACCCGCAGCGCGGCGGCCAGCCGTTCCCGGGACACCGGCTCGGGGCCGGACACCGCCATGTTCAGCACCGCCTGCAGCATGGCGTTCACCACGCCGCGCGCCTTCACCAGCGACTCCAGGGCGCTCTCGTAAGCACCCTGGTCCACGGCCCGGGTCGCCATCGGCAGACCGACGTTGACCAGGCCGTTGACCCGGCCGCGCAGGTCGGCGTCGAGCTCGCCGGGCAGCAGCGCGCGGCCGTCGGCGTGCAGTTCGGCCAGCGCCATCCCCGACTTGTCCCGCACCATCGCGCGCACGCTCAGGTACGCGCCGTAGCGCAGCGCCGGGGAGTGCGCCTCCCCGCGCGGCGCGGTCACGTGCTCGGCGAAGTCCCGCAGCCGCGGGACCATCGCCAGCACGTAGTCCTTCAACGCGTCCATCCCGTTCAGCGGAGCGGGATCGACGGCGTCGACCGCGGCGGTGGCCCACTGGGTCACACCGGCCGCGGCCTCGGCCGGATCGGGGTGCGCGGTGAGTACGTCGTACTCAACCCGCTCCGGGCGGAACTGTCGCGCCATGCCCCGGAGTCTGGTCGATCAAGGCGAACCCCAGGTGAACATCCAGCGAAGTACGGACGCCCGCGGGGGCAGCATTAGTCGCTTGAGCTGGGGTTCGTCAGTGTGCGAACACAGGTGCGAAGTCCTCGGAACCGGTGTCGCCGCCGGCGCCGGAGGATCCGTCCGGACCCTTGGCGCGCACGTTCTTCGGCAGGAAGAACATCAGGAGGAAGACAAGGAACTGTCCCCCGGCGACGAACCACAGCGTGGTCTCGTACCCGTTGACCATGGTCTGCTGCCCGGCCCGGACGCCCTGGGCGGCGAGGATCCTCCCGACCGCCGGCGGCTGGTCCGGGTCCGGGTGCGCCGGGTCCGGGCAGGACGCCGGCCGGCTGCTCGGGTCCTTCTCCTTGGCCCGGTCCACCGCGCACTGCTTGAACGACGCGAAGATCTGGTCCGCCTGCTGCGCCGGCACTCCGGCTGCCGCGAGCTGCTGAGTGACCGCGGGCTTCTGGCCGTCCACGGCCTTGGCGGCGTTCGTCCCCATCATGTTGAAGAACACCAGCGCGGTCAGCGCGATGCCGAAGGCCTGGCCCAGCTGCTGGCTGGTGTTCAGCAGGCCGGAGGCCGAACCGGCGTCGCGGGTCGGCACGTCGGTGAGGATCAGGTCGAAGATCGGGGCCACCACCAGGCCCATGCCCACCCCGGTGATCAGCAGCGGCAGCGCCATCTGGAGCGAGGTGAAGGACAGGTCCAGGTGCTTGGCCATCTCGATGTACAGCACCAGGCCGCCGCCCATCAGCAGCACGCCGAACTGCACCACCTTGCGCCCGAACCTGGGCACCAGGAACTGCACCGACATGCCGGCCGCGGCCGACACGCCGATCGAGAACGGGATGCCGGTCAGGCCGGCGTGCAGCGGCGTCCAGCCCAGGCCCAGCTGCATGTACAGCGACCAGACCAGGAAGAAGACGCCGAGGGTGGTGGCGAAGGTGAGGTTGGTCAGGATGCCGGAGGCGAAGGAGCGGAAGCGGAACAGGCTCAGCTCCACCAGCGGCGAGGCGCCGCGCAGGCCCTTGCGGCGTTCGTAGAGCACGAACACGGCCAGCACCGGCACCGCGGCGGCCATCATCAGCCAGCCCCACAGCGGCCAGCCCAGGTCCCGGCCCTGCATCAGCGGGAAGACGAGCATGAACAGGCCGGCCACGGACAACCCGACGCCGGGCAGGTCCAGCTTGGTGGCGTGCGGCGCCTTGGACTCGGTGATCACCCGGAAGGCGACGATCAGGCCGAAGATCCCGACCGGCAGGTTCACCAGGAAGATCGGGCGCCAGTGCAGGCCCAGGATGTTCCACTGCACCAGCAGGCCGCCGACGATCGGGCCGGCGACCGCGGCCGAGCCGACGATCCCGCCGAACATGCCCATCACCTTGCCGCGCTCCTCGGCCGGGAAGGTGACGTGGATGATCGCCATGACCTGCGGCACCATCAGCGCCGCCATGCCGCCCTGCAGGACCCGCGCGCCGATGAGCATGCCCGGCGTGGCCGCCACCCCGCACAGCGCGGAGGCGATGGTGAAGCCGGTCATGCCGATGAGGAACAGCCGCTTGCGGCCGAAGATGTCGCCGAGCCGGCCGCCGGTGATCAGCACCACGGCGAAGGCCAGCGCGTAGCCGGCGGTGATCCACTGGATCGCCGAGTACCCGGCCTTCATCTGGCTCTGGATCGACGGGATGGCGACGTTGACGATCGTCACGTCCAGCAGGTCCATGAACGCCGCGGACAGGATGACCGCCAGCGCGAGCCAGCGCTTGGGATCGGGGGTGGTTATGTCCCCCGGCATCTCCTCGGATATCTCTTCAGGAGGATTCATGTCGATATCGGCCATGCCTCGTCAGCCCCCTCAGGCTTCGGACTCAATCTCAGATTGCAGTCCAGGCTAGAGGGGGCCGGTGACAGTACGCCGAGGTGGGAGGCGTCTGATACCTCACATCTCGTTGTGACACGGACACGGCGTGATCCGTGTCACAACCGATGTCAGCTCTCGACGACGTGCTGCGCGAACCGGTCCCGCGCCTGGGACCACATCCGCTGGTCCCACTCCCCGGTCCCCAGCGCCTCGGCGGCTTCGTAGCCCATCATCAGCGCGTGGTGCGTGTTGTCCGGCGTGAACAGGCCCAGCCGGCCGAAGGTGGTCACGTGCGGCAGCGACTCGACCCAGGAGTCCAGGTCGGACAAGGCCTCCCGGTACCCCTTGTGGTAGATCGGGTAGACCTGGCGCATCCGCTTGACCTGCACCCACTCCAGGTTCAGGTGCGGCAGCCCGAGGCGGCGGACCGTCTCCCGGATCAGGTTCGCGAGCTGGTCCTCGTCCGCGGCCCACAGGTCGTCCCCTATGTCGCAGGGGATCTCGAAGCACAGCACGGTCCGCTCGACCGGATCGTCCGGCGAGAAGCGGTGGTTCGCCGGCTCGGAGATGCGGGTGACCGGGGTGTCGCCGTCCGGGATGTAGTGGACGTCGCAGTCGGTCCAGCGGCCTCCGGCGTGCACCGCGTAGACCAGCAGGATCGCGCGGAAGCGCAGCTTGCCGCTGGCCTCCACGGCCTCGTACGGCGCGCCGGGCGAGGTCAGGCGGGCCAGCAGCGGCACCGGGATGGTCGAGAAGACGTGGTCGGCCCGGATGTCCGAGCCGCCTTCGGCCCAGTGCTGCTCCCCCGACCAGCCGCCGCGTTCGGCGGCCGAGCCGTGGAACTCCGAGCGGGCCAGGGTCACGCTGACGCCGTCGGCGTCCACCGCCAGGTGCTCGGCCGCCGCGCCCAGGCGGATGCGCGCGCCGGCCTCCATCGCGGCGTCCGCGAGGCTCTCACAGAGCTGGCCGAAGCCGCGGCGCGGGTACAGGTAGGCCAGCGACTCGCTGGCGATCGAGTTGCGGACGCTGCGCACCAGCGCGCCCCACATCGTCTGCGAGCCGGCCTTGCGCCGGGCCTGGTCGATGTCCAGGTCCTCGCCGGAGACACCCCAGAGCTTGGCCGCGTAGGGCTCGTAGACCTGCTTGTACATCGTCGGCCCGAAGCCGGCGCGCATCAGCTCCGCGTAGGAGTCGGCGGCGGCGATCTGCTTCTTGCCGCGCCACGTGGCGGCCACGGCGTCGAAGGCGGCACGCGCCATCGGCACCGCCGGCATCGACTTGGCCAGCTCGCGCGGCTTGAAGGGATAGGTGACCCAGCGGTCGCCCACCAGCAGCCGGCCGTTGCGGTAGCGGGTCTGCAGATCCGAGCCCATCAGGGATCTGAGATCGGCCAGGATGTTCTCCGGCAGGTCCGGGTTCAGCCGGTGGCTGCCCAGGTCCACGCGGAAGCCCGCGACGTCGAAGGACGCCGCCATCCCGCCCACGGTCTCGGCCCGCTCCAACACGTCCACGGACAGGCCCCGGCGCGCCGCGTACCACGCCGCGGCCAGGCCCGCAGGGCCCGCGCCGAGCACGACGAGATCGGCCCTACCGGCCATCGTTGGTATCCATCAGAACGCCCACAGTAGTAGTCCCACCCCATTCCCGGAACGCGCCGCGCGATGCGCGTCTCGGGTCTCACCCGATAGGGGAGATCATGCCTTATCGAAGGGTCGCGTATCACATCTCGTCGATGCGGGGCAGAAGCACTTCGGTGGCGATGAGCTTGACCGCCACCGCCGCCGGGATCGCCACCAGCGCCCCGACGATCCCGAACAGAGCCGCTCCGGCCAGCACCGCGAGGATGGTGACCATCGGATGGACGTCCACCGTACGGCGGTTGACCCTAGGGGCGATCAGGTAGTCCTCGGCCAGGCGGGCCACCACGTAGTAAGCCAGCGTGATGATCGCCACCTTCACCGAGATGGTGAGCGCGACCAGCGTCACCACCGCGCCGCCGATCGAGGAGCCGACCACCGGCACCAGCCCGAACAGCGCGACCACCACACCCAGCGCGGCCGGATAGGGGATCGACCACGCCATCGCCCAGACCCAGGTGAAGAAGCCGGCGATGGAGGCGATGATCATCTGGCCGATCACGTACTTGCCGACCTGCGCCAGGATCCGGTCGGAGAGCTCGGAGACGCGCGGCCGGCGCCGGACCGGCACCAGGTGGTAGGCGAAGTTCTTGATGCCCGGCATGTTCGCGACGAAGTAGAAGGTCAGTGCGATCCCGGCCAGGGTCCCGGTGAGCAGCGAGAAGACCGCCTTGCCGGCGCCGAGGATGCCGTTGAGATCCAGGGTCCCGGCTTTGTTGGCGCTGATCCAGGACTTGGCCTTCTCGATCAGGTGGTACTTGTTCTCCAGCTTGCCCAGGTACGTGGACTTGTTGCGCAGGTCGTTCAGATAGCTGGGGATTGCGTTTATCAGGGAGTTGACCTCCCGGTCGACCGGCGGGAAGACCACCGCGACGAACCCGGCCAGCAGGGCCAGCACGGCCAGCGCGACGACCGCCACGGCCAGGCCGCGGCGCAGCCCGCGGCGCACCAGCCCGGTGACCATCGGATCCAGCGCGGTGGCGAAGAACACCGCCAGCAGCAGGATCGACAGCAGGCTGCCCAGGCCCGAGATCAGGTGGACCAGGGCGTAGGCGGTGATGGCGCCGGCGGCGAGCCAGAACGCGAAGGCGAACCAGCCGCCGGCGGGCATGGCGGACAGCGACGGCGGCTCGTCCGAGCCGGGGCCGGCGCCGGCCCGGACGCCCGGGCTCTGCGCGGCCGAGCCGTTCGAGGCCGGGGGCGCGCTGGAGGGCTTCGGGGCGCGCGTCGAGGTCGCCTGTTCACCGGCCATGCCCACGACCTTAGGGGACGTGAGTGGTCTACGGGTAACCCGTCGGTGACGAGCTCAGTGCGGGCGCCGGTCGGGGACGGCGGTCAGCAACAGCGGTCGGACACGGTCAGAGATACAGACCGGTGTCGCCCTCACCCTCGCCGAGCCGCTCGGCGGCCACCGCGTGCACGTCTCGCTCCCGGAGCAGGACGTAGTCGGTACCGCGCACCTCGACCTCACCGCGGTCGGCGGGGTCGTAGAGCACCCGGTCCCCGACCTGGATCGTGCGCACGTTCGCACCGATCGCCACGACCTCCGCCCACGCCAGACGGTTGCCCACCCGGGCGGTCGCGGGGATGAGGATGCCGCCGGACGAGCGCCGGTCCCCCGCCTCCGGGTCCTCGCGCACCAGCACGCGGTCGTGCAGCATCCGGATCGGAAGCTTCTCTCCTGAACTCACGCTTGTGACGTTATCGCACCGGACCATGCCCGTCTGCTTCCGGCGGGTGGGCGGGGGACCCCTCGTCTAGCCTGGAACGCGTGAAACTCAACCCCGGAGACACCGCCCCCGCGTTCACCCTGACCGACGACCACGGCACGTCCGTGAACCTGGCCGACTTCGCCGGCCGCAAGGTCATCCTGTACGTCTACCCCGCCGCCATGACCCCGGGGTGCACGAAGCAGGCCTGCGACTTCCGCGACAACATCGCCTCCTTCCAGAAGGAGGGCTACGCCGTCCTCGGCCTGTCCCCCGACAAGCCGGAGAAGCTGGCGAAGTTCCGCGAGCGCGACGCCCTGACCTTCCCCCTGCTGTCCGACCCGGACAAGGCGGTGCTGGAGGAGTACGGCGCGTACGGCGAGAAGAAGCTGTACGGCAAGACGGTGGTCGGCGTGATCCGATCGACGTTCGTGCTGGACGTGGACCCGAAGGGCACCGCGAAGGTGGACGTGGCGCAGTACAACGTCAAGGCGACGGGGCATGTCGCGAAGTTGCGGCGGGATCTGGGGTTGGACGAGTAGCCACGGCCGATCAAAAGAGGCCGCCGCACAGTCGAACTCGATCGCTGAAGTCGTCCGGCGTCTGGGTGCCATGGAGGTAGGAGGGACCCAGGCACGCATCGGCCGACTCTTGCGCCGGTACGAGATCGACATCTCGCACTTCGAGTCGCTCAGGCGGAGAAGCCGCCAGCGACTCGAAGAAGTGCCCACAGCTGAGTTCGCGGTCGCCGTCAGCCAGGCACGCAGTGTCGCTCAAGTCGCCAGGATGCTCGGAGTCGCGGACACCGCCACCTTCCGCCGCCACTACCGCGAACGCATCACCGAGCAGGGGGTGGACGTGTCGCATGTCCTCGGACAGGCACATGCTCGTGGCGGTCGCGTCGGCGGTCGGCGGCAGCGCACTCCGGCCGACGTCCTCATCGCCGACCCGACAGCCCGCAGGCGGACGAGGACCGCGCTGCTCCGTGCCGCCATGATCGAGATCGGCATCACCTACCGCTGCGCGATCTGCGATGGCGGACCAGACTGGCGCGGCCGACTGATCACGCTGGAGATCGACCACATCAGCGGCGATAGCACCGACAACCGGCCGACTAGTAGTCACGGCTATCAGAACGTGCGGAATAGGGCTTCAGAAGCCAGCACTGCCGTTCGATGCCGCGCAGTCGGGAAGGTCCCGAGCCGAGGCCAGGCAGTCTCAGCCCGCTTCGCTGTCCCCATCCTCCGGGTCAGCCAAGCCGAGCACTGCCAGCATCGCGAAGAAGCCCCGCTGCGCGGCCGGCTCCCATCGGGTCGCAAGGATCTCCTCAAGCCGGCCTGCATCAACGTGCAGCCCGGACCGCGCCGCCCATGTGGCCGCAGCCGTTGCGGCGGCGGGCCGACCGGCATCGAGTTCGGCGGCGTACTCCGATTCGAGTTGCTCGACTCGGGCGTGACCCTGCGGGGTGCCATCGGGGTAGACGCCGCCGCCGATCTCGTCGTTCACGGTGTTCCAGGCGCGAAGGTGTGCCGCATAGCCCGGGTTCAGCCAGGCTTCCCACTGCCCGGCGTCGCTGATGCCCCGAATGTGGCCCATGCCGCTCTCGAAGACCAAGCAGGCCAGTACTGGCCCGCCGGCAGCATCGGCGAGTTCGGCCAACTCGTCGCCGAAAGCCGGCGTCCGGACCTGCACCGCGTGCCATCCATCGCGCAGTGGCCAGTCAGCAGATACCTCTTCGTCCCAGTTCCAGACCTGGGTGAGTGCGTCGATGAAGGCCCCGCCTTGACCGACCAGGACCTCTCCGTTGAATCCCATACCCGCAGGCTAGAGATCGCGGCCGACAACCCAGAACGCGGCATGTCGTCACCGCCCGTGTCGGCGATTGAGATCCGCCGCGTACTCGGCGCCGAATCCTTCGGCTTCGCGGTGCCTAGCGCACCAGCAGCATGCCGAATCGTCCCAGCTCGGGGGCCTTGGGGTTGCGACCGAAGTCGGTGACGTCCAGCTTGGCGGTCTCGGTGCATCTCAGACCCCAGCCATAGATCACCTTGAATACCGACGGCGTCCCGGTAAGCAGCCATGGCTCCTTTGCGGCCGCTGCGCACGGCCCGCTCGACCTGAGCGTCGGCGTGGTCGAGGAACGCCTGGATCTCCTCACGGGTCGTCGGCCGCCGCTCTGGACCGCCCTCGTAGTCGAGCAGGTGCGCCGCGGTGGTGAGGTCGGCCCAGGGCGCGGTATCGGTGTTGCCACCGGTCCGTTTCCCTGAGCCGCCTTCCCGCACCCGACGTGCGCGTCTCCGCGCATCGGGCGCTCCACATGCCTTGGCCATTAGTCAGTCCCCGGTGGCGGGGACTGCCGGTCTCGGGGGCCACGGGGTGGGAATCGTGTTGCCGCGGTAGCGGTAACGGAACACCGTGACGCTGGATGCGCCGGTGAACACCACCCCGTTGTGGGCGAACCGCCAGCCCCGGTCGCAGAAGCGACGGCGGAGCTCGTTCATCCCCAGCCCGCGACGTCCCTGCCTGTATTTGTGGCGGATCCATCGCATGATCCGCTTCCAGGCCAGGGAGTCGATCGCGTTGAACGCGTTCTTGGACGCCGCGTGCCGGAAGTAGTTCGCCCACCCGCGTAACAGCCGGTTGAGGCTGACAAGCAGCTCGTCCAGCTGCATGTGGCGGGTTGACCTGTACGTCTTCGCCTTCACCTTGTCCTTGACGGCCTGGACGGCCTTCGTAGACGGCATGGTGTAGATGTACTGCTTCTGCGTCCCCCGCTTCCGTTTCCTGCGGATGTGGAAGCTGAGGAAGTCGAAGCCCTCATCGATGTGGACCACGCGGGTCTTCTCCGGCGACAGCCGCAGCCCCATCGGGGCCAGTACGGCGGCCACCTCCTCCCGCAGGGCCTCGGCATGATGGCGTTCACCGGCCACCATGAGGACGAAGTCGTCCGCGAAGCGGACGAGCTTCCACAGCCCGAGGCCGTTTCGTCTGCGTTTGGTGCGCTGCCACTGGGTTCCCATCTCCTGCTGCCACTGCTGGTCGAAGTGTTCGTCCAGCACCGACAAGGCGATGTTCGCCAGCAGCGGCGAGAGGATCCCGCCTTGCGGAGCTCCTGTCAGCGTCTCCTCCCGATCCCCGGCAGCCGTCATGACCCCGGACTTCAGGAACGCCTTCACCAACGTACACACACGCTTGTCGCTGATCCTCAGCCGGAGCCGGTCCATCAAAGCCGGATGCGAGATTTGATCGAAACAGGCTTCGATGTCGGCTTCTAACGTCCACTCGTACTTCCTGGGAGCGGACGCCCAGTAGTAGATCTCGGCGATGGCGTCGTGCGCCCGCCGGTTGGGGCGGAACCCGTACGAGCACGGCTTGAAGTCCGCCTCGAAGATGGGTTCGAGAACTGCTTTCAGGCTGGCCTGGACCACGCGGTCGGCGACGGTGGGGATTCCGAGCTTCCGGAGCTTCCCGCTGTTCCCTTTGGGGATCATCACCTGCCGCACCTCGACCGGCCGGAACTCGCCCGACTTCAGCGCGTCCCGAATCTGGCCCAAGAACCCCTCCACCCCGATCCCGGTCTCGATCCGCGCCACCGTGGCCCGGTCGATCCCCGGGGTCCGCGCCCCGGCGTTGGAGGCGACGCGCTCCCACGCGTGCATCAGAAACGCCGGGTCACAGACGAGGTTGTAGAGGTCACCGAAACGGCGGGAGGCATCAGCCCCCGCCCAATGGTGCAGTTTGGTCTGCATACTCCGTACCGTGAGCAGTGCCGATTCAACACTCGGCCACTGCACGGCGCCGGTGTTCACCGGCGCGTCTTCGGACATTGCTTTCCCTCCCTGTCTGACATGCTGCCGTCCTTCCCCATGCGGCCGGCTCTCCCGGCCTCGGAGTACTACGACGGCTCCGCCCCGCCTAGACCTTCGGTCGGCATCGCACCTATCCCCGCCGTCCCCTCTGGCTGAGAGGACTCCGAGGAACGCGCGCAGGCGGTTCCCACGTTCACTGCTGTCCGGTCGACGAGTTAGGCACCCGGCTCTGCCCCTGCGGTATCGCCGCGACTACGCCGTAGCCATTCACCGCGGCCTCCTGTCCCAGACTGGAAAGACCCAGACAGAGAGTTCCCCGCTCGCAATGAGGAGCGGGTGCGCACCGCCACCCAGCCCATATCCGCCAGATTTGAGCTGGTTCCACATCAAGAGGCTTAACAACACCGGTTCCTCGCGTATACCTTCCCGTCTCGCTCACCGCGCCCGACCCATCTGGCAGTGCTGGGCCGACACGACTTTGTCGAGGCTGCTCCCGCCCTCACCGGCGATCCCCGGCTCAGGCTGCCTCCAGCTTCAGCCCGCCGCTACGACGGCGAACCGATGGGGTCTTCCACCTCCATCCGAAAACAGCAGCGCCTCGTGGCGCACTTCCACTCGTGGCAGATCTGGACGGGATGGGTACCGAAGCGAGCCTCGCACTCGGCCGGCCACTGGTAGTGCGGAGACGTGACGTAGTCACAGAGCAGCCAGAGCGTCGTCTGATAGCCGCGGATCGTGGATCCGGCGAGCTTCAGCTCACCGACCAGGTACGCCATCCACTCGTCCACGTCGGCTCGATTGAAGGCGCCGGCCGCCGAGCTGCTGTCGGGACCAGCCCTCCAGCATCGCCTCGAACACCATGTCTTCGGGGTGCAGGAGCGCGACACCGTCGAGCAGAACCAGGCGAGCGGACCCCTCGCTCAACGTCTCGGTCGCCACCCGTCCCTCCTGCGCATCGGATGCTCGAATCGTTCATCTGATGCGCGCCGGGCGACAACGTGGCAGGCCATAGCGTCCTCTGGCGATCTGAAGAGCTTGCCCTCGGTCGCCCAGACAGGCAGGTCGGCACCGGTCTGATCATGCAGCGAACGCAATTCCCCGGCGTTGGAGAACCTCAGGTTCCTCTGCCCGAACTGCCATGCGGCCACGCCGACCTTCTGCCGCAAGAAGCGGGCGTGAATGCGGCGCTTTCGGCTGATAGCCTTGCCTGGGCTATCGGACGAGGCACTGGGAATAATGCCTCACAAATATCAAGCCGGCTTGGCGAAACAGGTATACGCGGCAGCCTTAGGAGCTGTTGATCTTTGATCGTGGGGGTTCGAATCCCCCAGCCGGCACTCGCCACAGGTGGTATCCCGCTAGGCTCCGTCAACGACTGGAGATCACGACGAAGCCTGGGGGACGCCCGACCGTGAGCACACCGACGAACGAACCCAATCCGTTCGGCACGCCGGCGCCGCCTGGACAGGCGCCGCTGCCGGGGCAGTTCGGGGCGGCGGGTGCGCCGGGTCCCGGGTATCCGGCGACGCCCGAGCAGAGCCTTCCGACGCAGACCTCACCGGTGTACAACCCGCAGCCGGATTCTCCGTACGCGCCGCCGAGCGGGATGCCGGGTTCCGGGCCGGGGTCGGCGCCGCAGTTCGGGCCAGGTGGGATACCGGGGGCGGGACCGGGGCCGATGCCGGGTCCCGGGCCGATGCCGGGTCCCGGGCCGATGCCGGGTCCCGGGCCGATGCCGCCGGCCTACGGCTACGGCTATCCGCCGCCGCGGCCGACGGTGACCAGTGCCGTCGCGATCGTCGCGCTGTGCCTGTTCTGGGTGCCGGTCGCCGGGTTGGTGCTGAGCATCATCGGGATGGTGAAGACCGCCAAGGGGAAGGCGCGGGGGCGCGGGCTGGCCATCACGGCTCTGGTGCTGTCCATTCTGGTGACCGCCGGTGCGGTGCTCGTGGGGGCGGCGATCGCTTCGAAGCCGTCGGCGCTGGATCCGGGGTGTACGCGCGGGAAGACGGCGGTGCTGCAGCAGTCCAAGCAGATCGACGCCGACTCGCAGAAGGGCGACACGAGCGCCGTGCAGAACGACCTCGGCACGCTCGTCGACGATCTGGCCAAGGCCGCCTCCGAGTCCAAGCGCGGTGATGTGCGCTCGACGGTGCAGGCCGTGCACGACGACTACGCCGCGATCGCCGCCGGCCACGGTGACCAGGACAAGCTCAGCTCCGATCTGCAGCAGATGGACCACCTCTGCACCATCGGCAAGTAACAGGAACGCGGCCGCCGCCGACCCGAAGCCCCGGTCAGCGGCGGCCGTCGCCGTTCTCGGTCAGCCCTTCAGCAGCGGCACCAGGGCCCGGAACGCCCGGCCCCGGTGGCTGATCGCGTCCTTCTCCTGCGGGCTGAGCTCCGCGGTGGTGCGGGTCTCGCCCTCCGGGACGAAGATCGGGTCGTAGCCGAAGCCGCCGTCGCCGCGGGGGGCGCGGATCAGGTGGCCCGTCACGACGCCCGAGACCACATGCTCGGTATGGTCGGGCTGGACCAAGGCGGCCGCGCAGGTGAAGTTCGCGCCCAGGGCCTCGTCGGGGACGTCGGCGACCTGGTCCAGGACCAGCCGCAGGTTGGACACGTCGCGGCCGGGGCCGTCCGGCAGGTCGCCGAAGCGGCCCGACCAGCGCGCGGACAGGACGCCGGGCATGCCGTTCAGCGCCTCCACGCACAGGCCCGAGTCGTCGGCGACGGCGGGCAGGCCGGTCGCGGCGGCCACCGCGCGCGCCTTGATCAGGGCGTTCTCGGCGAAGGTCAGGCCGGTCTCGGGGATCTCCGGCAGGGCCGCGTACAGCTCGGGGCCGGCGAGTTCGACGTCGTCGAGGCCGGCGGCGAGCAGGATCCGCTGGAGTTCGGTGATCTTCTTGGCGTTGCGGGTCGCGAGGACGATCTGGCGCATGGGCGCCAGTCTATGGCCGCCTATGGGCCGCCTGTAGGCCGCCTGTGGGCCGTCCTACTGATTGCCTTGCGAGCAGATGTTGCCCATCACCTGGAAGTCGGTCTTCACCGGCCCGTTATCCGGGGTCTTGCCCTGCTGCGCCTGCGCGACGATGGCCTGCATGTCGGTGGCCAGCTTGTTCATCGCGTCGGCGGCACCGGGCTTCTTGGTCTGCTGTGCGCCGAGGCGGATCTTCTGGACTGAGGCGGGGATCGTCGCGACGCCCTGCAGCGTGCTCTTCTCCTGCGCGGACACATAGTCGCCGAAGCCGGCCAGCGCCTCCTTGCAGCCGGGGTCGGTCCACAGCTGGTTGAGCGTCTTCAGCGACGAGGCCAGGGCCGAGGGGTCCTGGGAGCCCGACGGTGCCGACGAGCCGGTGTCGGCGGAGGAGGGAGCGCTGGTGCTGGTGCTGGTGCCGTCGGAGGCGGAGCCACTCGCCGAGCCCGACGCGACCGTGGAGCTGTCCGCGCCGGGGACCGGCCCGCCGGACGTGCCCGCCCCGATCGTGCCCTGCGACGCGCACGCCGTCAGCGACAGCGCGGTCAGGGCCAGCAGTCCCGGTATCACGCTCGCGCGAAGCCGCACGGTCATGAGCCCACCCCCAGTGGAAAGCATCGGAGCCCCGGCTTGCGCGGGGCTCCGAACAATATAAGAGGTGGTTACCTGCGGTCAGCTCAGCAGTGCCTTGACCTGGTGCGAGGCCAGTTCGCGGCAGCCGGCGGCGGCCAGGTCGAGCAGCGCGTCCAGCTCGGTGCGGTCGAAGGGCGCGCCCTCGGCGGTGCCCTGGACCTCGACGAAGCGGCCGTCGGCCGTGCACACGACGTTCATGTCGGTCTCGGCGCGGACGTCCTCCTCGTAGCACAGGTCGAGCATCGGCACGCCGTCGATGATGCCGACGCTGACCGCCGACACCGAACCGGTCAGCGGCTCCTTGGTGGCCTTGATCATCTTCTTGTCGCGCATCCACGTGACCGCGTCCTGCAGCGCCACGTACGCGCCGGTGATGGCCGCGGTCCGGGTGCCGCCGTCGGCCTGCAGCACGTCGCAGTCCACGACGATGGTGTTCTCGCCCAGGGCCTTGGTGTCCACCACGGCGCGCAGCGCGCGGCCGATCAGCCGGGAGATCTCCTGGGTGCGCCCGCCGACCTTGCCCTTGACCGACTCGCGGTCGCCGCGGGTGTTGGTGGCCCGGGGCAGCATCGCGTACTCGGCGGTGACCCAGCCCTTGCCGGTGCCGCGCAGCCAGCGCGGGACGCCCTCGGTGACGCTGGCGGTGCACAGCACCCTGGTCTGGCCGAACTCCACGAGGACGCTGCCCTCGGGGTGGATCGACCACTTGCGGGTCAGGGTGACCGGACGGAGCTGGCCTGTTTTGCGGCCGTCGACGCGTGCTGCTGACATGTGAAGACCCTAGCCCACCGATGGGGCCGACGCCGCCGACGGTGCCGGGCGCGGGGCCGCCGCCGGGCCCCGCCGCGGCCGCGCCGGGGGCTGGCAGGGCCGGGCAGGGCTGGGCCGGGCCATGCGGGAACCCGAGCAGCGCCAGGGTCGAGCAGGGCCGCGCCGGGTCGAGCAGGGCCGCGCCGGAACTGCGCCGGCCCGCGCCGCGTCAGTCCAGCTGCACGTGCGCCAGCAGCCGCAGCGTCGGCAGGTCGGTGGCCTTGCGCAGCCGGGAGGCCAGGTCCCGGTGGAAGAACTCCTCGACCAGGTGCGGCACGGTCAGCACGATGATCTCGTCGACCAGGTACTTGGCCGCGATCTCCTTCAGCCCCTCCACCGGCGGGCCGGCCAGCAGTTCGCCGGTGGCCTGGGCGCCGACCTTCTGGAAGGCCTCGACGGTCGCGGTCATGATCGCGCGGGCTTCCACGACGGCCTCGTTCAGCGGCTCGCCGTGGGAGTCCTCCTCGGCCCCCTTGAAGTTGCCCAGGGCCAGGTCGTCGAGGGTGGCCAGGACCTTGCCGTTCTCCTTGCCGACGGGCACCACGATGACGTACTTCTCGGCGTCCATGCCCTCCTCGACGTTGTCGGCGTGCAGGCCGACGACGTACTCCAGGTCGTGCTGGTTGATCGTCTTCTCGACGATGAGCATGGTGGTCGGCACAGTCGGGTCCTCTCCGGCGTTGCTGCGCGGGGGCGGCGGCGGGCGCCGCTCCCCTCATCTCTCCATCATGGTCTCAGATGTGGAAGACGGCGCCGGGCGTGGCCAGGAACACCTCGCCGTCGAAGGCGGCCTCGGCGGCGGCCCGGTTCAGCTCGGCGTCGGTCCACGGCGGGATGTGGGTCAGCACCAGCCGCCCGACGCCGCCGGCGGTCGCGCTCTCGCCGGCCTCGCGGCCGTTGAGGTGCAGGCCCAGCAGGCCGTTGTCGCGCGGCTCCTGGAACGAGGCCTCGGCCAGCAGCAGGTCGGCGCCCTTGGCCAGGTGGTCCAGGGCGGCGCAGGGGCCGGTGTCGCCGCTGTAGACCAGGGTGCTCCCGCCGGCCTCCAGGCGGATGGCGTAGGCCTCCACGGGGTGGTCGACGCGCACCACGCGCACCGAGAACGGCCCGATCTCGAAGCTGTTGCCGGTCGCGCCCTCCGGGGCGCCCTCCAGCACGTTGCGGAAGTCGAAGACCGACTCGCACTCGGCGTCGTCGGTGTCGTAGGCCTTGGCGATGCGCTCGCGGGTGCCGGCCGGGCCCCACACCGGCAGCAGCGGCAGCGGCTCGCCGCCGGGCCGGTATTTGCGCGCGACGTAGTACCCGCACATGTCGACGCAGTGGTCGGCGTGCAGGTGCGACAGGATCACGGCCTGCAGGTCGTAGACGTCGCCGTACCGCTGCAGCTCGCCGAGCGCGCCGTTGCCGAAGTCCAGCAGGATCCGGTGGCCGTCGTGCTCGACCAGGTAGCTCGAACACGGGTTGCCGGGGCCTCCGAAGGAGCCGGAGGATCCGATCACGGTGAGCTTCATGGGGTCTCCGCAACTGTGGCGTATCGGGATTCGGTGCCGGCGGCATCTTGTGATGCGGCGGGGAGCAGTCCCTGGTGCACGTGGCCGATCTCGGGGCCGAGGAAACGCTGCCCGATCTGCAGGAACTGGTCCGGGTCGCCGGTGGTGGTGAAGGTGTGCGTCGGCTCGGGGAGGTCGCCGGGACGCATGAGCGAGTTCTCGGCCAGGACGCGGAAGACGTCCTTGGCGGTCTCCTCGGCGCTGTTGATCAGGATCACGTCGTCCCCCATCACGTAGGAGATGACGCCGGTGAGCAGGGGGTAGTGCGTGCAGCCCAGGATCAGCGTGTCGACGCCGGCCTGCGCGACCGGGTCCAGGTACTCGTGCGCGACCTTCAGCAGTTCCTCGCCGGCGGTCTCCCCGGCCTCGACGAACTCCACGAAGCGCGGGCACTCCTGGGTGGTGAGCTGGATCTGCGGCGCCGCGGCGAAGGCGTCGACGTAGGCCATCGAGCGCCGGGTGGAGCGGGTGCTGATCACGCCGACGTGCTGGTTCCGGGTGGCGGCCACGGCCAGCCGCACGGCCGGCCGGATGACCTCCACCACCGGGATCTCGTAGCGTTCGCGGGCGTCGCGCAGCACCGCGCCGGAGGCCGAGTTGCACGCGATGACCAGCATCTTCACCCCGGACTCGACGAGCTTGTCCATGCACTCCAGGGCGTACGCGCGCACCTGGGCGATCGGCCGCGGGCCGTAGGGCTGGCGCGCGGTGTCGCCGAAGTAGCTGACGGCCTCGTGGGGCAGCTGGTCCAGCAGAGCCCGGACGACGGTCAGCCCGCCGAAGCCGGAGTCGAAGATGCCGATGGGCGCGTCCCGGGAGGCCGGGTCGATGAACGGAGGCAGTGGTGCGGCCATGAGGGAAAAGAGTACGGCTCCCCGCGCAGAGCGTCCGCGATCGGGCCGGTCGATGTGGCCACCGTCTCAGCGGTGGTTTTGCTCACGGGCCGCTTGACCTGCGGCGAGCGTCCGCGGGGTCAGGCGGCCACGGTCGGCGCGGCCCAGGCGAGCAGGGCGTCGCAGACGTCGATCAGCCGGCGCCGCAGCGGGGCGCCGCGCCGGGCGAATTCGGCCTGCATGGCGGCGTACTCGGCACGGCCGGCCGGCGTCTCGACGGCGATCGGAGCATAGCCGAGCTCGGCGAGGTCGTAGGGGCTGGCGCGCATATCCATCTCGCGGATCTCGGCGGCCAGCGCGAAGCAGTCGGCGATCAGCTCGGAGGGCACGAACGGGTCCAGCTTGTAGGCCCACTTGTAGAGGTCCATACCGGCGTGCAGGCAGCCGGGCTGCTCGTTGGCGACCTGCGCGTCGCGGGTCGGGCGCAGGGTGTTCAGCGGGACCGCGTCGGGGGTGAAGAAGCGGTAGGCGTCGAAGTGGGAGCAGCGGATGTGCTGGGTCTCGACGACCTCGTCGGTACCGGCCGAGCCCAGGCGCAGCCGGCGCGCGGAGTGCCGCACCTCCTCGGGCTCGAGGCGGTAGACCATGGCCCACTCGTGCAGCCCGAAGCAGGCCAGCCGCGGCTCCCGCCCCGCGGTGGCGGCGAGCAGGGCGCGGAGGAACTCGGCGGTACGGCGCCGCGCGTCGGTGAACTCCGCGGGATCCAGGGCCACGCCCTCGGGGGTCTCGCGGTAGCCGCGCCAGGCCAACCGCTCACGGGCCGCGCCGCCGGCCAGTACGACGCCGGCGCCGGGATGCCAGCGCAGTAGGCGCGCGGGGCGGTGCGAGTAGTAGGTGAACAGGAAGTCCATGACCGGATGCGCCTCGTTGTCGGCGCGGCGGCGCAGATGGGGGTCGGTCCAGGCGGCGACGCGGGCCTGGTGCGCGGCTTCGCGGGCCTGCCAGACGGGCTCGGGCAGGACGGCGGTCGCGGTCAGGGGCCCGGTCGAGGTCGATGTCGAGGTCGCGACATGCTGCTCAGCCTGGTCCACGCTCACGCTTCGACGGTACCTGGTGGGTGGCGCCGGGCCGAATCGCGGTGCGGCGGCGGCATCCGGTTGCTCAGGCGCCGGAGCCCGATCTGCTCGATGGCGATACCCGGCGGATGCCGCCGGACCGAATCGCAGCTCGGCCCGGCGGCATCCGGATGCTCAGGCGCCCGAGCTCGACGTGCCCGACGGCGCCGAGGACGCGCTGCTCGACGCCGACGAGCTGCTCGAGCTGCTCGAGGTGCCGCTCGAGGAGGTCGAGGAGGTGCTCGCCGGGCCGGTCGGCGTCGGGGCGCCCGGTGTGCTCGGAACGCTCGGCGCCGCCGGGCTGCTGGGCGTGCCGGGCGTGCTCGGGGTGCTCGGCGCGGCCGGGCTGGTCGGGCTGCTCGGGCTGCTCGGCGCGGCGGACCCCTCCGAGCTCGCCGGGCTGGTCGGCGTCGAGCTGCCGCTCCCGGAGTCCTGCGATCCGCTCTGCGCGGCCTCGGCCTGCTTCACCATCGCGACGAAGTCCGCGCTCTGCGTGTCGGGGATCGGCGCCACGGCGACCGAGGTGCCCCAGGCGCTGTAGTCGATCTCGCCGGTCATGCTGCCGTTGGGGGTGGTCTCGGTGAAGGTCATCGCGACCGGGAGGCCGTTGGCGCCCAGCCACACGTCGTAGCCCAGCTTGGTGACCAGGCCCTGGGCCAGGGCGTCGCTGACGGTGGCGGCGTCGTCGGCGGTCAGGCCGTTGCGGCCGGCCACGTTGGGGTCGGTGACGTCGTCGCCGGCCAGGGTGCCGGCGTAGTGCATGGTCTGGACGCCGCCGCGCTGCTCGGCGCCGACCGCGTGCAGGTCCTTGCTGGCCGCCAGCATGGTCAGGCCCTTGCTCGGGGAGGTGTTCTCCAGCACGTCGGTGCCGAACGAGGCGGTGTTCGGGTCCTGGGCCATGGCCTGCAGGTCCATCTTCAGCCACTGCTTGCCGTCCATCTGGGCGGCCATCTGCGGGACGCCGCCCATCTGCATGTACATCACGTCGTCCGCGTAGCGGATCGGGATGGCCGGGCCGGCGGCCTGCGCGCTCGGGTCGGACGGGTCGGTCTGGCTCATGACCAGCGTGCCCTGCAGCGACGGGTGGTCGTCGAAACTCGCCACCACGTCGGAGGTCTCCGAGGCGGTCGCGCTGGTCAGCACCGTGTGCACCTTTGCGGTGGGGTGCGAGGCGACGGCGAAGTCCGCGGCCTGGATCGCCTGTCCGGCGCTGAGCGAGGACAGCTGCGCGAAGGACTGGGGCGTGCCGTCCGATCCCTTCAGGGAGCAGCCGGTGAGCGAGGACGCGGCCACGGCCGCCAGCACGGCGCCGGACCATATCTGCTTGCGGGGCATGAGTTTCCCACCCTTGATGGTGCTTGATCGTAAAAGCTGAAGAGCGGGGGAATCCTAACGTCGCCGCAGATCAGGCCAGCCCTCGGGGTCGGTGGAAGATCAAACGGCGGTGGCCACGACTGCCGTCATAGCCACCGCCGCAGGAGAGCCGGCGATCAGATCAAGCCCAGAGCTGACCTTCAATGCGGTCCTCGGCCTCGTCGAGGGTCCCCTCGTAAGCGCCGGTGGACAGGTACTTCCAGCCGCCGTCGGCGACGATGAACGCGATGTCCGCGCCCTCGCCCGCCTCGACCGCCTTGCGCGCGATACCGAGCGCCGCGTGCAGCGCGCAGCCGGTGGAGATGCCCGCGAAGACGCCCTCGGCGGCCAGCAGCTCGCGGGTGCGGCGCAGGGCGTCGTGCGCGCCGACCGAGAAGCGGGTGGTCAGGACCGACTCGTCGTACAGCTCCGGGACGAAGCCCTCGTCGAGGTTGCGCAGGCCGTAGATCAGCTCGTCGTAGCGCGGTTCGGCGGCGACGATCTGCACGTCCGGCTTCTGCTCGCGCAGATACCGGCCGACGCCCATGAGGGTGCCGGTGGTGCCCAGGCCCGCGACGAAGTGGGTGATGGTGGGCAGGTCGGCCAGCAGCTCCGGGCCGGTGCCGTGGTAGTGCGCCAGGGCGTTGGCGGGGTTGCCGTACTGGTAGGGCATGACCCAGTCGGGGTGCTCGGCGGCCAGCTCCTTGGCCACCCGGACCGCCTCGTTGGAGCCGCCGGCGGCGTTCGAGGAGATGATCTCGGCGCCGTACATGCGCAGGATCTGCCGGCGCTCCTCGGAGGTGTTCTCCGGCATGACGCAGATCAGGCGGTAGCCCTTGAGCTTGGCCGCCATCGCCAGGCCGATGCCGGTGTTGCCGGAGGTGGGCTCCAGGATGGTGTCGCCGGGCTTGAGCCGGCCCTCCTTCTCCGCGGACTCGATCAGCCCCAGGGCCACCCGGTCCTTGACCGAGCCGGTGGGGTTGCGGTCCTCGAGCTTGGCCCACAGCCGCACCTCCGGGGAGGGCGACAGGGTGGGCAGCCCCACCAGCGGGGTGTGGCCCACGGAGTCCAGGAGCGAGTCGTAGCGCATCGTCGGCGCCCTCGTGGCTTTCCCGCGTCCCGCCTCAGCCGCCGGCGACGGCGGGCAGCACGGTGACCGCGTCCCCGTCGGTGAGCGGGGTCGACAGGCCCCCGAGGAAGCGCACGTCCTCGTCGTTCTTGTAAACGTTCACGAACCGGCGCAGCTCGCCGGAGTCCAGCAGCCGGTCCCCGAGCCCGGGGTGCCGGGCGTCCAGGTCGGTGATCAGGGCGGCCAGGGTGGTCCCCTCGGCCTCGACGCGCTTGGCGCCGTCGGTGTAGGTGCGCAGGATGGTCGGGATCGACACGCTGACGGACATGGCCGGTCATCTCCTCGTGGGAAAAGGGCGGAACAGGCGGGCAGAGCGTATGGGAGGCCCCGCGGGAAGGCGTGTGGCAGCCAGGGCTGCGGCTCAACCGCGGGGGACGGTGCGGGTCGCGGGTTCAGGCGCCCCGGCGACACAGCGCGCTGGCCAGCCGGCCGAAGTCGACATGGCGGCGCGCGACGAGCAGCACCGTCGGGTCCATGCCGGGAGAACGCATACCCCCATGATATTCATCCCGGCCAGCGAGCGGACCCCGGTTCCCGAGCGGTGAGACCCGGGGCCGCCCGGCACGCGCCGAGGGCTCGCCGGCGCCTGCGGGAGGCGCCGGCGAGCCCTCGGCGGTCACAGCGGCTGCGGGGTGAGGCGTGTCACTTCCCCGACTCGCGGTCGGCGCGGTAGCGCCCGATCGCGGCGTTGGTCGAGGAGTCGTGCTCCAGCGCGCCGTCCGAGGACAGCTCCGGGACGATCTTCTTGGCCAGCACCTTGCCCAGCTCGACGCCCCACTGGTCGAAGGAGTCGATGTCCCAGATCGCGCCCTGCACGAACACCTTGTGCTCGTACAGCGCGACCAGCTGGCCCAGGATCGAGGGGGTCAGGCGGCGGGCGGTGATCGTGGTGGTCGGGTGGTTGCCGCGGAAGGTGCGGTGCGGGACCTGCGCGGCCGCCACGCCCTCGGCCTCGACCTGCTCGCGGGTCTTGCCGAAGGCCAGGGCCTCGGTCTGGGCGAAGAAGTTCGCCATCAGCGCGTCGTGCTGCCCGAACGGGTCGGTGCCCTCGATCGGCCGGTCGAAGCCGATGAAGTCGGCCGGGATCAGCGCGGTGCCCTGGTGGATCAGCTGGTAGTAGGCGTGCTGGCCGTTGGTGCCCGGGGTGCCCCAGACGATCGGGCCGGTCTCCCACTCCACCAGCTCGCCGTTTCGGCGCGTCGACTTGCCGTTGGACTCCATGTCCAGCTGCTGCAGGTAGGCGGTGAACTTGGAGAGGTAGTGCGAGTACGGCAGGACCGCGAGCGTCTGGGCGTCCCAGAAGTTGCGGTACCAGACGCCGATCACGCCCAGCAGCACCGGCAGGTTCTGCTCCGCCGGCGCGGTGCGGAAGTGCTCGTCGATGGTGTGGAAGCCCTGGAGCATCTCCTCGAACCGCTCCGGGCCGATCGCGATCATCAGCGACAGGCCGATCGCCGAGTCGTAGGAGTAGCGGCCGCCGACCCAGTCCCAGAACCCGAACATGTTGTCGGTGTCGATGCCGAAGGCGGACACCGCCTCGGCGTTGGTGGAGACCGCGACGAAGTGCTTGGCGATGGCCCCTGCGGCGGGGCCGCCATCAGACATCGCGTCACCGCCGAGGCCGGCCAGCAGCCACTTCTTGGCGGAGGTGGCGTTGGTGACGGTCTCGACCGTGGTGAAGGTCTTGGAGGAGACGATGAACAGGGTCTCGGCCGGGTCCAGGTCGTGCGTGGCCTCGTACAGGTCGGCGCCGTCCACGTTGGAGACGAAGCGGAACTGCATGTCGCGCATGCTGTACGGCTTGAGCGCCTCGTAGGCCATCGCCGGGCCCAGGTCGGAGCCGCCGATGCCGATGTTGACGACGGTCTTGATGCGCTTGCCGGTGGCGCCGGTCCACTCGCCGCTGCGCACCCGCGCGGAGAAGGCGGCCATCCGGTGGAGCACCTCGTGCACCGCGGGCACCACGTCCTCGCCGTCGACCTCGATGCGCTCGGTCTCCGGCGCGCGCAGGGCGACGTGCAGCACCGCGCGGTCCTCGGTGAGGTTGATCTTCTCGCCGCGGAACATCTTGTCGCGCAGCTCGAACACCCCGCGCTCACGCGCCAGGTCCAGCAGCAGCCGCAGGGTCTCGTCCGTGACCAGTTGCTTGGAGTAGTCCGCCGACAGGTCGCCGGCCTGCGCGAAGTAGCGCTCCGCGCGGCCCGGGTCGGTCTTGAACAGCTCGCGCAGGTTCACCCGGTCGAACTCCGCGTGGTGCGTCTCAAGCGCCTTCCACTGCGGCAGATCGGTGAGCTTCTCGGTCATCGGCGTCCTCCTAGCGACGTGCTGTATCGGCGGTTGAAACCCTATCGCCGCGCCTGAGCGAAGGCCTGGCGACGAGGTGAACGGGTAGGGTCCGGCGGTTATGACGATGATCGAGAAGGGCCGCGACGAGCGGCTGGCCGAGGCGGTGGCGCTGCGCGGCGCCGGAGAGCGGGAACAGGCGCGGCAGTCGTTGGTGGCACTGAGCGCCGAGTTCCCGGCGGATGCCGAGGTGGCGTATCAGACCGCATGGGCCCACGACGTCCTCGGACTGGAGGCCGAGGCAGTGCCGTTCTACGAACTCGCACTCGCAGGCGACGGATTGGACGGATTGGACGGATTGTCAGACGAGGACCGGCGCGGCGCGTTTCTCGGATACGGCAGCACCCTGCGGGGTCTCGGCCGGTATCCGGAGGCGGTCGAGGTGTTCCGGCGCGGGATCGCGGAGTTCCCTGAGGACAACGCTCTGCGGACGTTCTCGGCGATGGCGCTGTACAACGTCGGCGAGCACCACGAGGCGATGCGGACGCTGTTGGAGGTGCTGGCGGCGACGAGTTCCGACGCCGGGGTCCAGGGCTACCGGGCCGCCATCGAGCACTATGCGAAGGACCTCGACGCCGTCGAATAGCAAGATCGCGCAGGTCGTGGCACACCCTGTGCCGAAAGTGTGCGCGTTCCGTCACCATCTCGGTGCTAGGACCATCCGTGCCTATGCTGAAGCGCGTGACCAGTCAATCAGCGGCGCAAAGCGCCTCCTTAACGGGTGGCGGTGGGAGACGGGTGGGAATTCTCGTCGTCGAGGACGAACCGACCCTCGCCGAGGCGATCGCGGCCCGGCTGCGGGCCGAGGGCTTCGCCACCCATCTGGCCGGCGACGGCCCGGCGGCGGTGCGCACGGCCCAGGAGCACCTGCCGGACCTGATCGTCCTGGACGTCATGCTGCCCGGCTTCGACGGCCTGGAGGTCTGCCGGCGGATCCAGGCCGAGCGGGCCGTCCCGGTGCTGATGGTCACCGCGCGTGACGACGAGAGCGACCTGATCGAGGGGCTGCGCACCGGCGCCGACGACTACCTGACCAAGCCGTTCTCGATGCGCGAGCTGATCGCGCGGGTGCACGCCCTGCTCCGGCGCGTGGAGCGGGCCGCGGAGCTCGGCTCGGGCGGGAACGGCGGTCCGGCCGAGAGCAACGTCGTGCCGATCGGGACCGGCTTCGGGCCGGGCACCGCCGCGGTGCGCACCCCGCAGCCGCTGCGCTTCATGGCCATCGGCACCAGCGCCGGCGCCCGGGTGCTGGAGATCGACCCGGCCCAGCGGCGGGTGCGGGTCGGGGCCGGGCGGTCGCAGGACGAGGCGCACCTGACGCCCACCGAGTTCGACCTGCTGGCCTGCCTGGCCGGGCAGCCGCGCACCGTCCTGACCCGGGAGAAGCTGCTGGCCGAGGTGTGGGACTGGCTGGACGCCTCCGGCACCCGCACCGTCGACAGCCACGTGAAGGCCGTGCGCCGCAAGATCGGCGCGGACTGGATCCGCACCGTGCACGGCGTCGGCTACGCGCTGGAGGCCGAGCCGCTCCGGGGCGAGGGGCTGGAGGCGGCCGGACGATGAGCTCGCGCGTCACGCTGCGCTTCGGCACTCGCGTCACCACCCTGAACGCGGCCTCCCGCAAGGTCGGCGGCACCGTCGTGGGCCGGGCCCGCGAGGTGCGCCCGCTGGACCGCTTCCACAGCATCAAGGTCAAGCTCGGCGTGCTCGTCGTGGCCTCGGTGTCGGTGGTCGGCGTGTTCACCGCCCTCGGGGTCTCGGCCGGCATCCAGGCCCGGTACGTGGTCAGCGTCGCGGTGATCCTCTCGCTCGGCGTGACGCAGTTCCTGGCGCACGGCATGACCAGCCCGCTGCGCTCCATGGCCGACGCCGTCGAGCGCATCGCCCGCGGCGACTACAGCCGCCGGGTCACCGCCTCCAGCTCCCGCGACGAGGTCGGGCAGCTGGCCGCCGCGTTCAACCTGATGGCCGCCGACCTGGAGGCGGTGGACCGGCAGCGCAAGGAGCTGATCGCGAACGTCTCGCACGAGCTGCGCACGCCGATCTCGGCGCTGCGCGCGGTGCTGGAGAACGTGGTCGACGGCGTCACCGAGCCGGACCCGCCGACCATGCGGCTGGCCCTGGAGCAGGCCGAGCGGCTGGGCCGGCTGGTCAGCACGCTGCTGGACCTGTCCCGGATCGACGCCGGCGCGGTCGAGCTGGACCGCGAGGACGTGGCGCTGGAGGAGTTCCTGGGCACCGTGGCCCGCGAGGCCACGGTCTCGATGCTGACCCGGGACGGCGCCGACCGGCGCCCCTACACCGTGGTCGACGTGGCTCCGCCGGCGCTCACCGTGCGCGCCGACCGCGAGCGGCTGCACCAGGTCGCGGCCAATCTGCTGGACAACGCGGTCCGCCACTCCCCGCCCGGCGGCAAGGTGACGCTGCGGGCCCGGCGGCTGGAGGAGGGCGGCGTCCGGATCGAGGTCTGCGACCAGGGCCCCGGCATCCCGCCCGGGGAGCGGGTCCGGGTCTTCGACCGCTTCGACCGCGGCTCGCGGCAGGCCGCGGACGGCGGCACGGGGCTGGGGCTGGCCATCGCGCGCTGGGTGGTGGATCTGCACGGCGGACGGATCTCGGTGGCCGAGCCCGCCGTGCCGGTGCTCGCCGCGGGGGCCGCCGAGCCCGTCGCGGTGCTCGCCGGCCATCCGGTGGCCGTCAGCGCGTCACCGGGCTGTGTGATCCGTGTCGATCTGCCGTAACCGACCCCTCCAGCCCCACGCACTGATGTGCGCCCCGGGTGTGAGTCTGGTCACTCCTGACCACGCGCCTGCAACCTGGCCCTAGTCAGATAGAGGGATTTTCCGCGCCGGCCGGTGTGATCAGTGCCTCGAACCCGGGGCGCGACTGCAATAAGGCCCCACATCGGCGTAGCCTGGATGACCGCTATACGTCTACGGCCGGCCCCGGTCGTAGCCGCTGTGCACTCCTATACGCACCCACGCGGAAGAGGGCGGAAACCGCCGTGTCGCCACAGCCGTCGCAGCAGGCAACCACCGATCAGACTGCCGGTACGCCGGGCTCCACGCCGGGGCACACCCTGGCCGAGTTCGGCCCGAACGAGTGGCTGGTGGACGAGATCTACCAGCAGTTCCTGCGCGACCCCGAGAGCGTGGACCGCGCGTGGTGGGACTTCTTCAACGACTACCAGCCCACGGACAGCTCTGCCGCCGCGCAGGCTCTTGCCCCCGTTGCGAAGGTTGATAACCCCGAAGTGACTGTGACCTCCGACACATCGGCCGCCCCTCAGACCGCTCCCGCCCCGGCCGCCGCGGCTCCGGCCGCCCCGGCGACCGTGCCGGCCCCGGCTCCGGCCCCCGCCGCGCAGCCCGCGGCTCCGGCTCCGGCCCCGGCCGCCCCCGCCCCCGCCCCGGTCCAGGTCCCGCGCGACGCGGCGACCACCGCCGCCCCGGCCCCGGCCGGCGGCGCCGCGGGGACCACCACGGCGGTCCTGAAGGGCCCGGCGGCCCGGGTGGTCACCAACATGGAGGCCTCGCTGGAGGTCCCGACCGCGACCAGCGTGCGCGCCGTCCCGGCCAAGCTGCTGATCGACAACCGGATCGTCATCAACAACCACCTGAAGCGGGCCCGCGGCGGCAAGGTCTCCTTCACCCACATCATCGGCTACGCCCTGGCGCAGGCGCTCAAGGCCATGCCGGAGATGAACCGCTCGTTCACCACCGAGAACGGCAAGCCGGCGGTCGTGACCCCGGCGCACGTCAACGTGGGCCTGGCCATCGACCAGGTGAAGCCGGACGGCACCCGGCAGCTGCTGGTCCCCTCCATCAAGGGCGCCGAGCTCATGGACTTCCGCGAGTTCTGGCAGGCCTACGAGGACGTGGTCCGCCGCGCCCGCAACAACAAGCTGACCCCGGACGACTTCGCCGGCACCACGATCTCGCTGACCAACCCGGGCACCATCGGCACCGTGCACTCCGTGCCGCGCCTGATGAAGGGCCAGGGCACCATCCTGGGCGTGGGCGCCATGGAGTACCCGGCGGAGTACTCCGGCACCAGCGAGGAGACCCTGTCCCGGCTGGCGGTCAGCAAGGTCATGACCCTGACCTCGACCTACGACCACCGGATCATCCAGGGCGCGCAGTCCGGCGACTTCCTGCGGATCATCCACCAGCTGCTGCTGGGCGAGGACGGGTTCTACGACAAGATCTTCGAGTCGCTGCGCATCCCCTACGAGCCGGTCCGCTGGATCCAGGACATCTCGGCCTCGCACGAGGACGACATCAACAAGACCGCGCGCGTGCAGGAGCTCATCGAGTCCTACCGCACCCGCGGCCACCTGATGGCCGACACCGACCCGCTGGAGTACAAGCAGCGCCGGCACCCGGACCTGGACGTGGTCAGCCACGGCCTGACCCTGTGGGACCTGGAGCGCGAGTTCGCCACCGGCGGCTTCGGCGGCAAGAAGCTGATGAAGCTGCGCGACGTGCTGGGCGTGCTGCGCGACTCCTACTGCCGCACCATCGGCATCGAGTACATGCACATCCAGTCCCCGGACGAGCGCAAGTGGATCCAGAACCGGGTGGAGCACGGCTACGCCAAGCCCGACCGCACCGAGCAGCTGCGCATCCTGGAGCGCCTGAACGCCGCCGAGGCTTTCGAGACCTTCCTGCAGGTCAAGTTCATGGGCCAGAAGCGCTTCTCGCTGGAGGGCGGGGAGTCGGCGATCCCGCTGCTCGGCGAGATCCTGGCCGACGCCGCGCGCGCGGGCCTGGACGAGGTCGCGATCGGCATGGCCCACCGCGGCCGGCTCAACGTGCTGACGAACATCGTCGGCAAGGAGTACGCCGAGGTCTTCCGCGAGTTCGAGGGCAACCTGGACCCCAAGTCCATGCACGGCTCCGGCGACGTGAAGTACCACCTGGGCGCCTCGGGCAGCTTCACCGCCCTGGACGGCTCGGAGATCGCCGTCACCCTGGCCGCGAACCCCTCGCACCTGGAGACCGTGGACCCGGTCCTGGAGGGCATCGTCCGCGCCAAGCAGGACATCATCGACAAGGCCTCGGCCGGCTTCACCGTGCTGCCGCTGCTGATCCACGGCGACGCCGCGTTCGCCGGCCAGGGCGTGGTGGCCGAGACCCTGAACCTGTCGCAGCTGCGCGGCTACCGCACCGGCGGCACCGTGCACCTGGTGATCAACAACCAGGTCGGCTTCACCACCTCGCCGACCTCCTCGCGCTCCTCGATCTACGCCACCGACGTGGCCCGGATGATCGAGGCGCCGATCTTCCACGTGAACGGCGACGACCCCGAGGCCTGCGTCCGGGTGGCGCAGCTGGCCTTCGACTACCGCCAGGCGTTCAACAAGGACGTCGTCATCGACATGATCTGCTATCGCCGCCGCGGCCACAACGAGGGCGACGACCCGTCGATGACCCAGCCGCTGATGTACAACCTCATCGAGGCCAAGCGCAGCGTCCGCAAGCTGTACACCGAGGGCCTGATCGGCCGCGGCGACATCACCCTGGAAGAGGCCGAGGAGGCCCTGCGCAACTACCAGGGCCAGCTGGAGCGGGTGTTCGCCGAGACCAAGGAGGTCTCCAAGGCCCCGGTGTCGGCGACCTTCGCGGTGGACGTGCAGCCCTACCCGGCGCAGGTGGAAACCGCGATCACCGAGCAGACCGTCAAGGTCATCGCCGACTCGCAGGTCTCGCTGCCCGACGGCTTCACCCCGCACCCGAAGGTGCTGCAGCCGCTGCAGAAGCGCGCGCAGATGATCACCGACGACAAGATCGACTGGGGCATGGGCGAGACCCTGGCCTTCGGCTCGCTGCTGATGGAGGGCGTGCCGGTCCGGCTGGCCGGCCAGGACTCCCGCCGCGGCACCTTCGTGCAGCGCCAGCACGTGCTGGTGGACCGGGAGAACGCCACCGAGTACACCCCGCTGTCCAACCTGACCTCCGAGCAGGCCAAGTACACGGTCTACGACTCGCTGCTGAGCGAGTACGCGGCCCTGGGCTTCGAGTACGGCTACTCCGTGGTCCGCACGAACGCCCTGGTGCTGTGGGAGGCGCAGTTCGGCGACTTCGTCAACGGCGCGCAGTCGGTCATCGACGAGTACATCTCCAGCGGCGAGCAGAAGTGGGGCCAGCAGTCCGGCGTCGTGCTCCTGCTGCCGCACGGCTACGAGGGCCAGGGCCCGGACCACTCCTCGGCCCGCCCCGAGCGCTTCCTGCAGATGTGCGCGCAGAACAACATGACCGTGGCGATGCCCTCGAACCCGGCGTCCTACTTCCACCTGCTGCGCTGGCAGGCGCACAACCCGGCGCACAAGCCGCTGGTGGTGTTCACGCCCAAGTCGATGCTGCGCCTGAAGGACGCGGTCTCGCCGGTCGCCGACTTCACCTCGGGCCGCTTCGAGCCGGTGCTGCCGGACGTCACGGTCGACCCGGCCGGCGTGCGCCGGGTGCTGCTGGTCTCCGGCAAGCTCTACTGGGAGCTGGCGGCCAAGCGGGCCAAGGCGGGTATCACCGACACCGCGATCGTGCGGGTGGAGCGGCTGCACCCGCTGCCGGCCGCCGAGATCGCCGCGGTGCTGGCCGCCTACGGCCCGGACGTGGACCTGCGCTGGGTCCAGGAGGAGCCGGCCAACCAGGGCGTGTGGCCGTTCGTGGCGATGAACCTGCCGGCGGCCCTGGGCCGCGGCCTGACGGTGGTCTCGCGGGCCGCCGCGTCCTCCCCGGCGGTGGGCTCGGGCAAGCGGCACGCCGTTGAGCAGGGCCAGCTGGTCGAGGACGCCTTCGCCGGCTGACAGGCGACTGACACGGCATGACCCAGAGTGGGATTCGCGCTTCGGCACGGGTCCCGCCCATAACACGGGGTGGGATTCGCGCTGCGGCGCGGGTCCCACCCCTTTGTATAGAAACTCAGAGCTCTTTCATAGCGAACGGAAGAACGATGTACTTCACAGACCGGGGCATCGAGGAGCTGGACAAGCGCCGGGGAGAGGAGGAGGTGACGCTGTCCTGGCTGGCCGAGCAGCTGCGCACCTTCACCGATCTGAACCCGGAGTTCGAGACCGCGGTGGACCGGCTGGCCACCTGGCTCGCGCGGTTGGCCGACGACGAGGACTGAAGCCCTGGTCACGGCGGGGGACTTGCCCCCGCCCGCAACGCGATATATCGTCTCCATCAGAGACGCGATACATCGTGAAAGGGCCCAGGTGATGACGAGACACGAGCTGAGCGGTCCGGACCGGCTCGCCTTCGAGGGGATCCACCGGCTGAAAGTCGTCACCACCGCGGGCAGGGTCGACGTGGTCGGTGCCGGCGAGGACGGCGCGGCGGTGGTGGACGTGACCCGGGTCAAGGGCGGGGAGCCCCTGGTAGTCGCGGCCGAGGACGGCGAGCTGACGGTGCGGCACGGCGAGTTCCGGCCGAACGTGCTCGGCTGGCTGATGCACGGCCGCAAGATCGAGGCCGACATCTCGATCCAGGTGCCCCCGGACTGCCTGGTGGACGTCACGGTGGTCTCCGGACCCCTGGTGGTGTCGAACCTGCACGAGCGGACCCGGGTCCAGGGCGTGTCCGGCGAGATCACCCTCGCCCAGCTGCACGGGCCCACCGACGTCAAGACGGTCTCCGGCGCGATCACCGCCGAGAGCGTCACCGACGACCTGAGCGCGCACACCGTCTCCGGGCCGATCACCGTGATCGCCCTGGGGTCGCAGAACACGATCAAGGCCGGCACCACGTCGGGCGCGATCACCGTGGACCTGGAGGACGGCACCGACGCCCCGCGCCTGGAGCTGAACGTGGTCTCCGGCCAGGTCATCGTGCGCGCCCCGGAGGATGCGAACCTGGAGGTGGACATGTCCACGATGAGCGGCCGCACCGTCACCACCTTCGACGGGCTGGACTCCCAGGCGCTGTTCGGGAACAAGCAGATCCCCTTCACCAAGCCGCGGCAGCTGTCCGGACGTCTGGGTACCGGACAGGGGAAGCTGAAGGCGCGGGCGGTGTCCGGTGACATGACGCTGCTGAGAAGGGCCGCCGACCCCGAGCTGAAGGGCTCGGGCGTGGGCGGCGAAGATGGAGAGGATCGTTAGATGGCACCCGTCTTCGGACACGGACGGCTGCGGCTGTACCTGTTGAAGCTGCTCGCTGAGAGCCCCAAGCACGGGTACGAGATCATCCAGCAGCTCAAGGAGCGGTTCCAGGGCCTGTACGCGCCCAGCGCCGGCACGGTGTACCCGCGGCTGTCGCGCCTGGAGAGCGAGGGCCTGATCCGGCACGAGACCGACGAGCGCGGCCGCAAGGTGTACCACATCACCGACGCCGGCCGGACCGAGCTCGCCGCGCGCGCCGACGACATGGACGCGCTGGAGACCGAGATCCGCGAGTCGGTCAGCAGCCTGGCCGAGGAGATCCGCGACGAGGTCAAGGAATCCGCCCGGCACATCCAGGAGGAGCTGCGCGCGGCCGCCGCCGAGGCCCGCACCGAGTCCACGAAGGGCCGCGGCGCGCCCTCGCACCCGCCGGCGGACCGCTCGCAGTGGGGCAAGGACGAGTGGCGCGAGTGGAAGCGCGCGCAGAACGACTGGAAGGAACAGTGGAAGGACCAGTGGGCCGCGCAGTGGCGTGAGCACTGGCAGGACGAGGCCACGCGCTGGCAGCGCTTCGCGCACGACAGCGTGGACGACTGGACCGGCCGCCGCGCGCGGGACCGGGCCGATCGCGAGCAGCTGGACGAGCTGCGGGCGACGTTCATGCGCTTCCGCGACGAGGTGCGGACCATGGCGCGCGAGCACCAGGCCGACATCCCTGTGACGCAGGACCAGCTGAACGCGGCGCGCGAGGTGCTGGAGCGGGCGGCTCGGGAGCTGCGGGACATCTTCCGGGGCTGACACGACCCGGAGAGCAAGAGGGGGTGGCGGCGCGCGCCGGCGGACTTCGGTCCTCCGGCGCGCGCCGTCGGCGTTTGCCGGTGCGTCCGGCATTTATCGGGGCGTCGGGCCCATGCGGCATCATGACTCCTGGGAGGGAGCCATCGTGGTCGCAGGACTCATCGACGCTGTGCACTTCGCGGGCCGGGACGACGCGTCGGCGCTGCTGCGCGGCCTCGACGACCTGGAGCTCGCCGAGGAGATCGCGGGTGCTTCGCTGCCCTTGTGCGTGGCGGTGAGCGATTTCGTGCTCGGCCGGCCCGCCTCGGCGCCGGCGGTGGCACTGGCCCGGCGCGCGCTGGCCGACGAGACCGTGGCCGATCCGGACGCGGTGCTGCGGGCGCTGATCCGGCGGGCGGATCCGGCCGTCGACGAGGCGCTGGTGCGGACCGCGGGCAAGCGGTCGAGGACTTGGATCCTGGCGGCGCTGGTGCGGGACCGGCGCGGCCCGGACGGCGCGGCGGTCATCACCCCCGGCGTCAAGCGGTTCCTGCGGGCCCAGCTGGCGCGGACCGAGCGGCGGCACGCGGGACGGCACACGCCGATGCCGGCGCGGATCGAGATCGATCTGACGGTGGCCGTGTGCTGCGCGGACGATCCGGGCCTGGTGGCGACCGCTCTGCCGCTGGCCGTGCGGTTGCGCCAGGTGACGGCCGTGGTGCGCGGGCTGCGGACGCTGCGCGATCACGGGCTTCTCAGCTCGCTGTGGGAGGACGGGCTGCGCGAGATCGTCACCGAGGTGATGGGCTCGGGGTCGGCGTACTACATCCCGGGGTGGGAGACCGCGCTCGCGTTCGGGGACACCGGCGACGACGCGGCGCTGGCGAAGGCCTCGCGGCGGCTGCGCACCGCCGTCCTGCCGGGGGTGGACGAGGCCGAGTCCTGGACCGCGCCGAACACCGGGTCGCAGCTCTACGCGGTGCCGTGGGACGAGGTGCTGGCTTACGCGGACGTGGTCGGCGAGGGCGACGAGGGCACCCAGGCCGGACATGGCACGGCCCGCGGGCTCGACGAGGCGGCGGCGCGCGAGGACGTGCCGCAGGACGTGCGCGCGACGTTCGAGGAGCGGTACCCGCGCGCGGTGTTCTGGGCGGCGCGGCCGGATGCCGGGACGCTGCGGCGGGCGCGCGAGGCCGCGCGGCGCCTGAACCCGGCGACGCGGCACTTCGCGACGCGCGAACTGCTCCGTCGCGGCCTGCTGCACGGTTCGCTGAGCGCGCCGGAGGCGGTGGCGCACGCGGAGCCGGCGGCGGACGTGCTGGCACTGGCGCTGCCCACGCCCCCGGGGCTGACGGAGTACTACACGGCCAAGGGGAAGAACGGCTTCGCACCGCACTTCGTCCGCATCCCGCCGGAGGCCGAGGAGCGGTACCAGGCCGACCTGCGCGCGGCGATCGCCGAGGCGATCGGGCCGGATCCGGTGCGCTGGCTCAAGGTGCTGACCCGGGTGGCGGCGTGGGAGGGCAGCCTCGGCGGCCCGGGAGGTCTGCTGGAGGCGGTCGACGCCGGAGCCCCGCTGCCGGAACGGCGCGCGGGACGGTGGCCGCGCGGGGTGGACCCGGCGGCGGTGGTGTTGGAGGTCGCGCCGGCGGAGGTGGCCGCGGCGGTGCGGGCGGTGGTGGAGGGGCGGGCACTGGTCGGCGCGGCAGCGGACGACCAGCCACCCACCAGCGCGGCGGAATCCCCCGGCCCTGAGACTCGTGCGCTGATCGGCGTCCTCACCCGCATCCTGGACCGCGGTCCCGAGCCGCGGTGGCTGCTCGACCTCGCGCTCGGCCCGAACGGCACGCCGGCCATGCGCCTGGCGGCGGCCCGCAATCCGGCGGCGACGGTCGGCACGCTGTGGCGGCTGGCCGACCGGGAGCCCGCGGAACCCGGTGTGCTGGCGGCGGTATATCTGCATCCGCTGGCGTCGCTGGAGCTGCGGATCGCGGCGGTGGTGCGGTCCGAGGCCGCGGGCGGGGTGTATCCGGGGCTGGTGCGCCGGCTGGTGACGCGGCCTGTGGAGCCGGCGATGTTGCAGCCGGTGCTGGAATCGCGCGATCCGGAGCTGCTGCACACCGTGCTGCGGCGGAGCAACCGCTCGTTGCAGACCGACCGGCGCGTCGTCGCCTACGCGCGCCTGGCCGAGGCCGCCGGCCCGGAGCCGGTGTGGGCGCTGGAGCTGGAGCGGGCCGGGAGCCTGGAGCGCATGCACGAGGCGGTCCGCGCCTCGATGAGCGCGCACAGCGACGAGCCCCTGCGCGCGGCGGCGGAGGACATCGCGCGGCCGGAGCCGGAGCGTGTCGCCACGGGGTGGGACGCCGACTTCCAGCCGTCCCGGCCCGACACCGCCGAGCGCGTCCGCCGGCATCTCGACGGCCGGCCCGAGCGCTGGTCGCGGCTCGCCGAGCCCGGGGCCACGCTGTACGGGCTGCTCGCGGAGTTCGAGGGGGCCGAGCCGCAGGTTCCGCGGCCGCGACAGAGCCAGACCCCGAGTCCGGTGCCGCCGCTCCCCCACAGCGAGCCCCCGAAGCCGCCCAGCGCGTGAACGCCCCGGCCCGGGTCCTGAACCTGCTGCACGCGGCGCGTCCCGAGGACGTCGCGCCGGTCCTGTCCCTGCTGTCCGACGCCGACCTGGCCGCGGGCCTGGCCGACGAGCACTGCGATCCCGAGCTGCGCTCGGTCCGGCCGGACCGTGACGCCCTCTGCCATGCCCTGCTCGGCCCGCGCCGGAAGACCGACGACCTCCTGGGCGAGCCCGGCGCCGTCCAGGACACCCTGCGGCTCGCGGCTCGCGCGCCGTATGAGGCTTTGCTGCGCGACGGCATCACTCCCTACGGCCGTCCGCGGGCTGATCTGAACCGGCAGCTCTCCGCCGCGCTCACCGCGGCGCTCGGAGCCGAGCCGTGGCGGTGGTTCGGAGTCCTGAGGCTGGCCGACACCTGGCCGCGGTCCTTCACCGACCTGCTCGACGAGGCCGCGGGTTGGGCCTCGGAGTCGGAGCCGCCGGACGGCACCATGCGCTTCCGCCTGCCGGGTGAGCTGTTCCTGCCCGGCGTCGTGCTCGCCCTGGCGCCGCCCGCGGTCGTCGCGGACGTGCTCGTCCACACCGGACGCCGATCCGAGGGGATGCTCCAGGGACTGCTCAGGCACCCGCCTTACCTCCCCGCGTACCGGGAGTACGCCTTCGGCCCCGACGGCTCCGACTACGCGCGCCAGTCGCTGTGCGCGAGCACCGGCAAGCCCTTGGCGCTGGCCCACGAGCTGCTCGATCACGGCATGGGCCCGCGGTACACGGCGCTGATCGCGGCCGCGCACAACGACCTCGCCCTGCGGCTGCGCGTCCACCGGGACCCGGACTCCGCTGCGAACCGGTGGCGCACCAGCAGCCTCGCCCAGACGACGCCCGAGCAGGTCCACGCGCTGCTGTCGGGCGCCGAGACCGCCGACGAGCTCTACGGCCTGCTCACCGCGCTCAAGCCCCTCCTGCGGCGCAATACGGAGGCGGGGGCGCTGCGGGTGTTCGCCTACCGCCGCCTCGGGGAGCTGGCCGGACCGGAGCCGGTGTGGAGCGTCGAGCTGGACCTCGCCGGCGGCCTCACCCTGATGGTGCATTCGGCGGTGCGGGCGTCCATGGCCGGCGGCGGCCTCGCACCGCTGATCGCCGCCGCCGAGGCGAAGACCCCGCCGGGTCCGCCGGAACCGGCGCCGAATCAGGGCCCGCTGACCGAGTGGCCGGTGGAGGACGCGGTACGCAGTCATCTCGATGGTCGGCTGGACCGCTGGCGGGCATTGCTCGGATCATCGGATGAAGGAGCCGAGTCGGCGCTCGGACTCGGGCAATGGGCAACCGGGCAATGGGTTCGACCGGCGGGCCGCGGCATAGAAGACTTGAGGCAGGACACGAAAACGCCGCCGCCCGCCGACGGAAACACCGACACCATCACCGCCACCGCCACCGCCACCGCCACCGCCGAGGAGGACGCCGCATGAAGACCCACGAGTCGGACCGCCGCTCCCGGCGCCTGCCGGTCAGCGCCACCGACCGCAAGGCGCTGGCGGCGTGGCAGCCCGCGGAGCCGGAGACGATCGCGGAGGCGGTGCGGCTGAAGGAGGCGGCGCTCGTCGACTTCGGCATGGAGTCCTCGGCCATCGCCGGGTGGATCTACTCCAAGTGCGCGCACCAGATACCCACCACCGCCATCGAGACCGCGGCGGTGATGGCGGCCGGGGACGGCACCTGTCTGCTGCTGTTCAATCCGGACTTCTTCGTCGAGCTGGGGCTGGACGGGGTGAAGTTCGTGCTCTTCCACGAGGCCCGGCACCTGATCCAGCGGCACCTGTTCACCGAGCCGGAGCTGCGCGAGGACCCGGTGTTCGACATCGCCATCGAGTGCACCATCAACCACGTCGCGCTGACCCGGCTGCGCCGCGACAGCCTGCCGGTGTACGGCGGCGAGCCGACCGGGGTGGACCCGCGCAAGATCTTCGCGGGCTACCACGCCGATCTCACCGCGCAGGGCCTGAGTCCGTTCTCCTACGAGGAGTTCATCCGGACCGACATGGGCTGCTACACCGAGCTGCGGCGGATGAAGCACCCTCCGACGCCGCCGCCGGTCTGCGTCCACGAGCTGCTTCAGGAGCTGCAGGAGGAGCTCGCCGACGCCGAGACCATCGAGCGGATCGGCAACGAGGTGCTGGCGAACGTGCTGCTGGCCGGCAAGCGCGGGGTGCGCGAGGCGCGCTCGGAGCTGCTGGACCTCATCGACCGGACCGAGGGCGCCACCGACCGGCTGGCCAAGCTGTGGGGCGACATGGGCGCCGGGATGATCCGCGGCCAGACGCAGCGGACCCGGCGGGTGGACTGGTGGCAGCGCTGGCTGGTCGACGTGCTGGCCTCCAAGCTGGCCGAGGGCGAGCGGCTGGTCTACCCGAAGAAGCGGGGCGCGGTGCTGGCCGCGCTCGGCCAGGACCCGACGCTGTCCCGGCGCGGTCCGGAGCGGCACCGGGTGGTGGCGATCGCCGTGGACGCCTCCGGATCGATGCCGCCGCCGGTGGTGGACTGGATCGCCTCGCTGGTCGGGCAGCTGGACGGGGTGGAGGCGCACTGGCTGTCCTTCGACGCCGAGGTGGTGCCGTTCGCGCCGGGCGACCCGCTGGTCGGCGGCGGCGGGACCAGCTTCCGGGCGGTCGCGGACTACCTCGAGGGGCGCACGCCCTCGGCCCGGACCGGGGAGCCGTTCGACGAGACGCTGGACGCGGTCATCATGGTGACCGACGGCATGGCCCCGCACATCACCCCGGCCGAGCCCGACAAGTGGATCTGGCTGATCACCGAGCACGGCGACGACTGGCCCGAGGGCCATTCGCCGCAGATGGCCTGTCACAAGGTACGAACGGGGGACCGTTGAGCGAGCACACCACCGGCCAGACCGCGTTGCCGCCGGAGGCGGACGGCTTCGGCAGCGGCGTCGGCGTCGGACTGGGCGACGACCCCGGACTGCCGCGCCAGGGCGGCGGGGACGGCGCCGGCCCCGGCGCCCGGGCCGCCGCGGCCCGGCCCTCGGCCCTGGAGGCGTTCATCGACGCCATGATCGACCTGGGCCAGACCGGGCAGATCTTCGGCGAGCACGGCATCGGCAAGACCGCCACGTTCGCCGCGCACATCAAGGCCGCGTACGACGACACCGAGCTGGTCTACGTCCCGGCCGCGAACCTGGCCCCGGACGACCTGCTGGTGAACGCCCCAGTGCGGGACCCGCGCAGCGGCGAGCTGGTGCTGCGGCAGCTGGTGATGCGCCAGCTCAAGCCGGGGCGCCGGTTCGTGCTGCTGATCGACGACTCGCTGCAGGCGGGCCCGGCGATCCAGTCGCAGCTGATGCAGATCGCCTGCAACTGGACCCTCGGCGAGCACGACCTGCGGGCCCTGGGCTGCGTCGGCGTCTTCCTGGCCGACAACGAGTCGCTGGCCGAGACCGCGGCCCGGCGCAGCGACTTCGCGATCCTGGACCGGATGGTCACCATCAAGGTGACCGCGAACGACACGGCCTGGCGCGACGCGCTGCGCCGCAAGTTCGGCCAGTTCGACCTGACCGGTGTGTTCCGGGTCTGGGCCGCGCAGCCCCCGGAGATCCGCCGGCTGCTCTCCCCGCGCACGCTGGAGCACATCCTGGCCAACGCCGCCGAGGGCTTCCCGCTGGTCTGGGGCCTGCCGCTGCTCAACGGCAGCCGGCTGCGGCTGGCGCTGCCGGCCGGCGAGGGCGCCCGGGCCAAGGAGGTGGACCGCACCGGGGAGATCCTGGACGCGATCGCCGCGGCGCTGAACGTCCCGAACCGGGCCACGATCGCCGACCCGGTACGCCGCCTGGTGCGCGCGGCGTTGAAGAACCGGTGGTGCGTGCTGGTCCAGGGCCCGCCCGGCTGCGGCAAGACCGAGGTGGTCAGGACGCTGATCCAGGAGGTGCTGCGGCGCGACCCGCTGTACTTCTCGCTGCCGGTGACCAACGTCGAGGACCTGTGCGCCCCGGTCCCCTCCCCCGACGGCACCCTGGACAACCTGCTGGCCGCCGGCTTCACCGGGGACGAGCCGAAGGCCGTGGTGTGGGACGAGTACAACCGCCCGAAGGACAAGGCGGCCTTCGCCCGGCTGATGGAGATCACCCAGGAGTGGTCGGTGGCCGGCCGCCCGATCCGCGGCCTGCGCGCCCAGATCGCGCTGCAGAACCCGCCGTACCACGTGGGCCGCAAACTCCTGGTGTCGCGCAACAACATCGCCCAGGCCTCGCGCTTCACCGCGTCGCTGGACATCACCCCGGAGGACATCCCGGCCAACGAGTGGCTGATCGCCAAGTACGGCGCGATCGCCGAGACCGTCCTGGAGTGGTGGAAGAACGACATCGACGACGAGGGCCGCGCCTGGATCACCAAGCGCACCCTGGAGCGCCTGATCCGGCTGCACGGCCGCGGCCTGCCCCTGCAGCAGGGCCTGGTCTACCTCGGCGACGGTGAGTACGCCCCGGTCCCGCTCGGCGGCCTGACCGCGCGCCTGGCCGGCTCGCAGCGCACCGGCCTGAAGGAGCTGGCCGCGGACGTCGACTCCTGGGAGCGGCGCCTGGCGCTGGCGGTGGCCGGCAACGCAGAGGGCGACGACGCCTCCGACGTGGTCCACCAGGTGTTCGCCAACGCCGAGCTGTCGCAGCTGAAGAAGCAGCGCGAGGTGGTGATCCGCCTGGCCGCGCACCTCCCGCCGAAACTGCGGGCCACCTATCTGGTCGGCGCCTCGGAGGACGCGCAGGCCTTCTGGGTCGGTGTGCTGGCGGCTTGCCGATCGCGGCAGGCTTCCGCCAGGATTCCGTGAACGGCCCCGTAGCGCAGAGGCAGGCGCACCGCTCAGATCCACTCAACCGACGCGGGGAACGCCGGTTCGAATCCGGCCGGGGCCACCGACGGGAGGGGTCGGCATGGGCCTGGAGGAGTTGAGCCGCGCGTTGGCGGACCTGAAGGGGCTGCCGCTCGACGACCCGACCCGGCTGCGTGCCGAGCGCGTCATGGAATCCTTCGTGCGCTACGGCCGGACCCGGCGGAAGAAAGAACTGAGGGCGCGGCGCGAGGCCGCCGACCGCGCGGTGCTGGCGTCCGCGGCGACGGGGGCGACCGAACGGCGAGAGGATGCCGCGCTGGCGGCGCCGGGCGGGGCGGCGGCGATCGGCACGAACGGGAATGACCATGCCGATGCCGCCGGGCAGCCCGAAGACATGGCGGCGAGCGGGCCGGATTCGGTCGGAACCCTGCTGCGCCCCCGCCGCTGCTACGTCTGCAAGCAGCACTTCACCCAGGTCTCAGCCTTCTACCACCAGCTGTGCCCGCCCTGCGCGGCCGAGAACCTGGCCTGGCGCTCGGCCCGCACCCCGCTGGACGGCCGGCGCGCGCTGGTCACCGGCGGCCGGGTGAAGATCGGCTTCCAGGTGGCGCTGATGCTGCTGCGGGACGGGGCGGCGGTGCGGGTGGTCACCCGCTTCCCGCACGACGCCATACGCCGCTTCCGCGAGGTCGAGGACAGCGCGAAGTGGCTCGACCGGCTGACCGTCACCGGCCTGGATCTGCGCGACCCGCGCCAGGTCATCGAGCTCTGCGAAACGCTCCTGGCCGAGGGCGAGCCCCTCGAGATCCTCATCAACAACGCCGCCCAGACCGTGCGGCGCCCCGAAGCCTCCTACGCGCCGCTGATCGCCGCCGACCGCGCCGCGGCGGCCCGGCTCGGCGGCGGTCTTCGCGAGCTCGCGCCGATCGCCGGCTACCACGGCGCGGGCGCCGACGTGGTCCCGCACGGCACCGAGCTGGTCGCGGCCACCGGGCCCGCCGTCGACGAGAACGGCCTGCTCCCCGACCCCTCGCCGCACAACTCCTGGTCGGCGAAGCTCGGGGAGCTGGATCCGGTCGAGGTGCTGGAGGTGCACCTGGTCAACGCCGTCGCGCCGGCGCTGCTGGCCGACCGGCTGCTGCCGCTGATGGCCGGCTCGCCGTTCGCGCGGCGCTACATCGTGAACGTCACGGCCGTCGAGGGGCGCTTCGAGGTGCGCAACAAGACCGCGGGCCATCCGCACACCAACATGGCCAAGGCCGCGCTCAACATGCTGACCCGAACCAGTGCCGAGGCGCTGGCCCGGCGCGGGATCCACCTGAGCAGTGTGGACACCGGCTGGATCACCGACGAGAAGCCGATGCCGAGCAAGGCGCGGCACGCCGAGGCCGGCTTCCGGACGCCGCTGGACATCATCGACGGCGCGGCGCGGATCTACCATCCGATCGTCAGCGGCGAGGGCGGCGAGCCGTTGTCCGGGGTGTTCCTGAAGGACTACCGGGCGGTGGCGTGGTGAGCGGGTTCGAGGCGCGCCCCGCCGAGGAGCTGGCGCCGGTGCTGGCGTGGCTGCGGCGCGGCGAGGCGGTGCGCACCCGGACCGCTTTCCCGGCCGGGACCGCGCTGCCCGACGGCCGGCTCGACATGTGCAAGCAGGACCTGGGGCCGCTCGGCGCCGCCGCGGTCGCGAACGCGCTGCCCGAGGGCGGCGGCCCGGTGAAGCACCTGCTGCTGGGCACCGACGGGCTCGGCGACGGCGGGGTGGCCGCGGTCGCCCCGAAGGCGGTCGCCGCCGGGGTCGAGACGCTCTACCTGGGCTGCAACGGCATCGGGGGCGGCGGGGTCTGCGAGATCGCGAACCAGCTCATCGCCTCCCCCGGCGTGGTGAAGGCGCTGTGGCTCAAGCGCAACCCGGTCGGCGCGGACGGCGTGCGCGCGGTGGCCGAGACGGTGCGCGCCGGCACTGTGCTGCGCACCATCGACCTGACGCAGACCGGCCTGACCGCACCCGACGCCGCCACGCTGGTCGACGCCATGATCGAGGCCGGCGGCGGTGCCCACGCCATCGAACGGCTCTACATCGGCGGCAACCGGCTCGGCGCCGACGGCGCGCGGGAACTGGCCCGGCTGCTGACGGCCGGAGCGGTCGCAGAGCTCTACGTCTCGGCCGCACGCCTCGGCGACTCCGGGGCGCGAGTGCTGGCGACGGCGCTGCGCGCCGCACCACACCGCACCCTGCGCCGCATCTCCGTGGCCAGCAACGGCATCGGCCCGGCGGCGCTGGCGGAGCTGATCGCGGCGGCCGCGGCGGCCGGGGTCGAACTGGTCGACGCCGGACGGGTGAAGGCCGCCGCCGTCCTGGCCGCCGACGACAACCACCTCGACGAGTCCGGCGCCGCGACGGTCGCCGAAGCCCTCGCCGACGCCCCGCACCACCTCGTCTTCGTCAACCTGCGCTACACCGGCCTCGGCAGCCCCGGCGCCCTGAAACTGCTGGCCGGCGCCCAACGTGCCGCCACACCGACCCGCTACCTGCTCGGCACCGGCATCGCCAAGCGGGTCAAGAAGGAGCTCACCGCGCTGGCCGCCGACGTCCCGGCGTCAGTGTTCGACGTCGCGCCGGACGTCCGGGCGATCCGCAGCGTCTACCGGACCGCGCCGCCGGCCTGACCCTGCTGCCCGGTCCTGCTGCCCGGTCCTGCTGCCTGACCCTGCTGCCGGACCCCGCCCGCCCGCGCCGTGACGGCGCGCACAGCCACAGCGGCCCGCGGCCACCCGCGGTCTATGCTCGGCCCATGTTCGCAGTGAGCGCCGTGCGCATCGACTCCAAGGACCCCCTGTCCGGCCTCGAACTCGGGGAACGCGCCGAGCCCGAGCCCCGCGCGGGCTGGACCACGGTCACGGTCAAGGCCGCGGCCCTGAACCACCACGACCTGTGGACCCTGCGCGGCGTGGGCATCACCGAGGACAAGCTGCCGATGATCCTGGGCTGCGACGCCGCCGGGCTCGACGAGGACGGCAACGAGGTGATCATCCACTCCGTCATCGACCCGCGGGACGGCAAGCCGTCCATCCTCACCGAGGCCTACGACGGCACCTTCGCGCAGAAGGTGCTGGTCCCCAAGGCCAACCTGGTGCCCAAACCGGCCGCGCTGTCCTGGGAGCAGGCCGCGTGCCTGCCGACCGCCTGGCTCACCGCCTACCGGATGCTCTTCCGCAACTCCGGCCTGCGCCCCGGTGACACGGTGCTGATCCAGGGCGCCGGCGGCGGCGTGGCGACCGCGGCGATCGTGCTGGCCCGGGCCGCCGGGTTCCGGGTGTGGACGACCTCGCGCAGCGAGGAGAAGCGGGCGCGGGCCGTGGAGCTCGGCGCGCACGCCGCCTTCGAGTCCGGCGCCCGCCTGCCGGAGCGGGTGGACGCGGTGATGGAGACGGTCGGCGCCGCGACCTGGGCGCACTCGGTGAAGTCGCTGCGGCCCGAGGGCACGATCGTCATCTCCGGCGCGACCTCCGGCGCCATGCCGCCGGCCGAGCTGACCCGCATCTTCTTCCTGCAGCTGCGCGTCGTCGGCTCGACCATGGGCTCGCTGGACGAGCTCAAGGCGCTGGCCCGGCTGTGCGACACCACGGACGTGCGGCCGGTCGTCGACTCGGTGCTGCCGCTGGACCAGGCCCGGACCGGCTTCGAGCGGATGGCGCAGGGCGAGGCGTTCGGGAAGATCGTCTTCACGGTCTGACAAACCCCCCCGAAGCCCCACCGAGACCCGCACCGCGGTCGGCGGCTGTACGTCAGCCCTCGACCTCGACGATCCCCAGCCGCTGCGTGGCCCGGGTCAGCGCGACGTAGAGATCGTTCTCGCCATGCCGGGCGGCGGCGATCGCGGCCGGGTCGACGACCAGCACGGTGTCGAACTCCAGCCCCTTCGCCTGGCGCACCGGCAGCACGACGGTGCGCCGCTCCAGGTCCGGGTCCGAGCCGTAGCCGGCCTCGGGCAGCCGCGCCGCCACCGCCGCCGCCACCTCGGCCAGGCGTTCGGCCGGCACCAGCACCGCCATCCGCCCGGCCTCCCCGGCCGCCAGCGCCGCGTCCTCGGCCAACGCCAGCTCGGCGACCTTCGCGGCCAGCGAGGACGCCGGCACCGACACCCGCCAGGGCTCCTCGCCGCTGGAGCGCACCGAGCGCGGCGGCTTCAACCCCGGGTCGATGCGCTCCAGCACCTCGGCGGCCACGGCCATGATCTCCGAGGGGGTGCGGTAGTTCACCGTCAGCTCCGCCAGCCGCCAGCGGTCGCCGACGTGCGGCGCCAGCACCGCGCCCCAGGACGCCGCCCCGGCCGGGTCGCCGGTCTGCGCGACGTCGCCGACCAGTGTCATCGAGCGGGCCGGGCAGCGCCGCATCAGCAGCCGCCAGGCCATCGGCGAGAGCTCCTGCGCCTCGTCCACGATCACGTGCCCGAAGGTCCAGGTCCGGTCGCCCATCGCGCGCTCGGCCACGCTGCGGCCGTCGACCTCCTCGAACCGCTCGGCCAGCATCTCGGCCGAGACCAGGTCCACGGCGGTGACGATCTCCTCGCGCGGGTCCTCCAGGTCGATCGAGCGAGAGCCCTCGGCTACTTCCAGGGCGCCCTGCGCGTAGGCGATGCGGGCCCGGCGCTCGGCCTCGGCCCGCGCCGCCGCCTCGGCGGTGTCGGATTCGCCGAGCAGCTCCGCCGCCTCGTCCAGCAGCGGGATGTCGGCCGCCGACCAACCACCCGGGGTGCGCAGCAGCAGGTCCATCTCGGCGTCCGTCAGCAGCGGCGCGCCGTCCGCCGGGCCCGCGCCGCCGTCCGCGGCCTCTTCCACGGCCTCGCGCAGCAGCTCCGGTGTCGCGAACAGCTCGGCCAGCATCCGCTGCGGCGTCAGCTGCGGCCACAGCCAGTCCAGCGCCTCCTGCACGCTCGGCTCGTCGGCCAGCGACGCCGCGATCTGGTCGCGGTCGGCCCGGCCCAGGAACACGCCGTCGGCCATCTCCGCGGGGTCCTCGCCGAGCTCCTCGGCGATCAGGTTCACCATCGCCAGCGTCTCCTGGCGGTGCGGATCGTCGTTCAGCCGGTCCACGACCTGCCCGGCGAGGGTGTCGATGACGTACTCGGCGAACGCCTTACGGCCCAGGTTGGGCAGCCGGCTGGCTTTACGCCCCAGTTCGCGGGCGGCCTCACAGGTCTCTCGGGTCAGCCGGTACTTCACGCCCTCGTAGACCACTTCCAGCACGTCCTCGGGCACCCGCTGCCGGGCCCGCACCGCGCCGGCGATCAGGTCCGCCATCACCGCCCGGCCCTTGATCTCGGCGACCTCCGGGGCGTCGGCGCGCGAGGCCCGCACCCCCGGGAACATCTCCCCGACCGTGGCCAGCACCGCGCTGGTCTCCCCCAGCGCCGGCAGCACGTGCGAGACGTAGCGCAGGAAGGTCGGGTTCGGCCCGACGATCAGCACGCCGCGCTTGGCCAGCCGCTCGCGGTAGGTGTAGAGCAGGTAGGCCGCGCGGTGCAGCGCCACGGCGGTCTTGCCGGTGCCCGGGCCGCCCTGCACGACCAGGACCCCGCGCAGCTCCGACCGGATCGCGTGGTCCTGCTCGGCCTGGATGGTCTCCACCACGTCGCGCATCCGGCCGGTGCGGCCGGCGGTCAGGGCCGCCAGCAGCGCGCCCTCGCCGACCAGCCCGGAGGCGTCGCCGTCGGCGGCGATGTCCAGATCCAGCACGTCGTCGTCGATCTCGACGACGGTCCGGAAGCGGGTCCGGATGCTGCGCCGGCGCCGCACGCCCTGCGGCGCCGCGGAGGTCGCCACGTAGAACGGCCGGGCCGCCGGCGCCCGCCAGTCCACCAGCAGGGGCTCGAAGTCGCCGTCCTCGTCGAGGATGCCGATCCGGCCGACGTAGCGGCGCTCGCCCTCGACCAGGTCCAGCCGGCCGAAGCAGAGTCCTTCCTCGGCGGCGTCCAGCTGCGCGATCCGGCCGGCGCCGGCGGTGGCCAGCGTGTCGCGCTCGGTGCGCGCCTGCTGGGTGCCGGTGCCGGCGCGCAACACGCCGGCGAGGTGGTCCTCGGTGCGGCCGCGCAGCGCGTCGAGACGCTTGTACAGGAAGTCCAGGTACCGCTGTTCGTGGAGGATTTCTTCCGTACCCCTTGACAAAACGCCTCCCGATGCTCCAGAATCAAGCACGTACCAGTTCTCTGGTTATTTGGCTGTGCCCGAAAACTCTACGATAGCAGACGCCGTCGCAGAGCCTTCGGGCTCGTTTTGTTTCAGGGCCGCGCGGTGTTTCAGCGGGCCGTGACGAGCTCCTCCACCTCGGCCAGAGCTTCCGCCTCCGCCTCGCTGTGCACGTTGCGGGTCCGCAGCGCGATGACCGCCGCGCAGGCCACCGCGATCGCGCAGGCCGTCAGCGCCCAGGACAGTCCGGACGTGAAGGCCGCGGTGGGCCGCACCCCCTGCTTCAGCTCGTGGTTCAGCCGCGCCGTGGAGACCGCGGCGAAGACCGCGAGCCCCAGCGCGCCGCCGACCTGCTGCGAGGCATTCAGCAGCGCGGCGGCCAGACCCGCCTGGTGGTGCGGCACGCCGGCGTTGGCGGCCGTGGAGATCGCCACGAACAGCAGCCCGAGCCCGATCGCCATGATCACCATGCCCGGCAGCATCCCGCTGACGTACGAGCCGTGCACCTTCAGCTGGGCCAGCAAGTAGACGCCGACCGAGGCGACCGCCGCGCCGGAGACCACGACCGGCCGGGTGCCGACCTTCGCCACCAGCTTCGGCGCCACCCCGGCGCCGATCCCGACGGCGACCGTGATCGGCAGGTACGCCAGGCCGGTGCGGATCGGCGACCAGCCCTCGACGTTCTGCATGTAGAGGGTCAGGAAGAAGAACATGGAGATGAACCCGGCGACCCCGACCAGCTGCGTGACGTCCGCTGCGACCAGGCCGCGGATCCGGAAGACCGACAGCGGCAGCAGCGGCTCACGGCTGAAGCGCTCGTTCACGACGAACACCACCAGCAGCAGCCCGGCCCCGGCCAGCTCCAGCACCGTCCGGCTGGACCCCCACCCCTGGTCCGGAGCCTTCACCAGGCCGAACACCAGCAGCAGCATCCCGGCGGTGACCAGGAACGCGCCGACGAGGTCCAGGCCCTTGAGGGAGACCCGCTTGCCGTCCGCCTCGAACATCCGGAACGCGCCGACGAGGATCACCACGCAGAACGGCGGGTTCACGAACATCACCCAGCGCCACCCGGGACCGTCGGTGAGCAGACCGCCGGCCAGCACGCCGACCGCCGAGGCCAGGCCCGCCACCGCACCCCACGCGCCGAACGCCTTCGTGCGGTCCGCGCCCTCCTTGAACGTCGTGGTGAGCAGCGACAGCGCGGCGGGCATCATCAAGGCGGCGCCGACGCCCTGGACCAGCCGCGCGCCGACGAGCAGTCCGGCCGAGCCGGCGAACCCGCCGGCCAGCGAGGCCAGACCGAACACCACCGTCCCGGTGACCAGCACGCGGCGCCGGCCGAACAAGTCGGCGGCACGTCCGCCGAGCAGCATGAACCCGCCGTAGGTGAGCAGATAGCCGCTCGGCACCCACTGCAGGCCCTGCGTGCTGAAGTGCAGGTCCTGGCGGATGGCGGGCAGCGCCACGTTCACGATCGAGGCGTCGACCAGATCCAGGAACGCGACGCCGCACAAGAGCAGCAGAATGAGCTTGCCTCTGCCGGTTGATAGGAAGGACGCAGACACGGGAGACCCCCTCCGGTACGCTATTACTTTGAGATTCGTACGTTACGAAGAAGGTATCATATGAGTTCCGTATCATCTAACGGGATGTCGGGGCCCGACGCCGCGGCCTCCCGCTCCCGTCGGCGCACGATGAACCAGATCACGGACAGCTTCCGCGAGATGTCCGTGGTGATGACGGTGCTCAACCTGCGGGCCGGCGAGCAGGTGGGGCTGCGGGACGTGGAGATGAAGGCGCTGGACGTGCTGATGCGCGACGGCGCGATGAGCGCCAAGACGCTGGGGCAGCGGCTGGGCATGCACCCGGCGACCATGACCGGGATCCTGGACAAGCTGGAGAAGTCCGGCTGGGTGTCCCGGGAGCGCAGCCCCGAGGACCGGCGCGTGGTGCTGATCCAGCCGGTGCGCGAGCGGGTCGGGGAGGTCGTGCGGCTGTTCGCCGGGATGAACAACACCGCGGTGGAGCTCCTGGACCGCTACGACAGCGAGCAGTTGGAGACCATCGCCGGGTTCATGGACATGATGGTGGACATGGCGAAGCAGGCCTCGAAGGAGTGGAGCGCATGAGCTTCTTCCGCGGCGCTCCCGGCGACTACGCGGCGGTCGAGGAGTACGCGGACGCCGAGGCGGTGGACGCCCACCAGGCGGCCAACCAGGACCTGCTCGCCCTCGTCTTCGAGTACGCCGACCAGAGCTGGATCACCGTGCACGGCGCGGTCGGAACGGAGATCCGCGAGTGGGCGCGCAGCCCGGCGGGCGCCGCTGCGGGCGTCACGCTGTTCGACGAGCCGCTCTGAACCGGCCGACTAGTCCATGTGCGGATAGCGGTGGTCCGTCGGCGGGACGAACGTCTCCTTGATCGAGCGCGTGGACGTCCACCGCATCAGGTTCTGCGCCGACCCGGCCTTGTCGTTCGTGCCGGAGGACTTGGATCCGCCGAACGGCTGCTGGCCGACGACGGCCCCGGTCGGCTTGTCATTGATGTAGAAGTTGCCGGCGGCGAAGCGCAGCACGCTCATCGCCTCGGCCACGGCCGCCCGGTCCTGCGCGATGATCGAGCCGGTGAGCGCGTAGTCGGTGACGCCTTCGACACCGTGCAGGACCCGGTCGTAGTCGTGGTCGTCGTACACGTAGACCGACAGCAGCGGGCCGAAGTACTCGGTGGAGAAGATCTCGTGCCCGGGGTTCGTGCACACCATCACCGTCGGCCGCACGAAGTAGCCGACCGAGTCGTCGGCGCTCCCGCCTGCGGCGATGCGGATGGTGTCGTCGCCGTGCGCGATGTCCAGCACCCGGCGGTGCTTGGCGAAGGCCCGGGCGTCGATCACCGCGCCCATGAAGTTCGCCATATCGGCCGGGTCGCCCATGGTCAGCCCGTCGACCTCGGCGGAGAACTCCTCGCGCAGCCCCTGGTCTCTCCAGATGGAACGAGGGACGTACGCGCGCGAGGCCGCCGAGCACTTCTGGCCCTGGTACTCGAACGCGCCGCGGGTCAGCGCCGTCTTCAGCACCGCCCGATCCGCGCTGGGATGTGCCAGCACGAAGTCCTTGCCGCCGGTCTCGCCGACGATGCGCGGGTAGGCGCGGTAGGCCGCGATGTTCTCGCCGACGGTCCGCCACAGGTGCTGGAAGGTGGCGGTCGAGCCGGTGAAGTGGATGCCGGCCAGGTGCTGGTCGGCCAGCACCACCTCGGAGACCGCCAGGCCGTCCCCCGGCAGCATGTTGATCACCCCGGGCGGCAGGCCCGCGGCCTCCAGCAGCCGCATGGTGACGTGCGCGGCCAGTTGCTGGGTCGGCGACGGCTTCCAGATCACCGTGTTGCCCATCAGCGCCGGGGCGGTCGGCAGGTTGCCGGCGATCGCGGTGAAGTTGAAGGGCGTGATCGCGTAGACGAAGCCGTCCAGCGGCCGGTGGTCGGTGCGGTTCCAGACGCTGCGGGAATTCTCGGGCGGCTGCTCGGCCAGGGTCTGCCGGGCGAACTCGGCGTTGAAGCGCCAGAAGTCGATGAGCTCGCAGGCGCTGTCGATCTCGGCCTGCACCGCGGTCTTGGACTGGCCCAGCATGGTCGCCGCGTTCAGGGTCGCCCGCCACGGGCCGGACAGCAGGTCGGCGGCCTTGAGCAGGATCGCGGCGCGGTCGTCGAAGGACAGCGCGCGCCAGGCCGGGGCGGCTTCGCGGGCGGCGGCGACGGCGGCCCGGGCGTCGTTCTGGGTGGCGTTGTGCAGGGTGCCCAGGACCGCCTTGTGGTTGTGCGGCTGGACGACGTCGATCGGCTCGCCGCCGCCGTGGCGCTGGCGGCCGCCGATGGTCGCGGTCAGGTCGTGGCGCAGCGCGGAGAGCTCGGCGAGCTTCGCGGTCAGGGCCGCGCGCTCGGGGCTGCCGGACGCGTAGTCGAGCACCGGTTCGTTCGAGGGGACGGGGACCTTCGTGACGCCGGTGACGTCCTCGTTCGCGTGCGCGGCCATGATCCGCATCCCATCGCGGCGCGGAAGGGGGCGCCACACGGATGCGCCGATCGATGGACGAATCGATGCACGGATCGATGGACGCGCACCCGGCGGCGGCGCGCCGGCTCAATAGGCTCAGCCGGCTCAGTCGCGCGCGACCATGACCTCGTCGATCAGCGCCACCGCGGCGGTCAGGCTGTCGGCGATCGGCGCCCCGGCGGCCCGCAGCGACTGCGCGGCGGCGAACCCGCCGGAGTACAGGATCACGCGCGCGCCGACGCTGGCGGCGGCCGCCGCGTCGTCCGGCGAGTCGCCGATGAGCACCACCCGCGCCGGGTCCACGTCCAGGCGGGCCAGGTGGTCCCGCAGGTGCTGCCCCTTGCGCGCCGGACGCGGCGGCGTGGTGCCCTGGACCAGCGCGAAGTGGCCGGCGATGCCGTGGTGCCGGACCACCGGGACGAGCTTGTCGTCGTGGTACATCGACAGCAGCGACTGCGAGTGCCCGCGCCCGGACCACTCCCGGAACAGGTCGGGCAGGCCGTCGGACAGGCGCGCCTCGCGCTCGTAGGCGACGTAGTACTTGTGGAAGGTGGCGTCGAGCGCCTCCCACTCCTCGTCCTCGGGCTCGCGGCCGATGATGTCGGCGTAGAAGGCCCGGATCGGCATCTTGATCTGCGTGCGGTACTGCTCGGCCGTTATCGGCGGCAGGCCGTGGTCGGCGAACGAGTCGTTCGTGGAGCGCAGGATGATCTCGAAGTCGTTCAGGACGGTGCCGTTCCAGTCCCAGACGAGGTGCGTTGGCTGCTGCATCTTCGGCACAGTCACCTGAACAGGCTATCGGCGGTCGCCACCAGTTTTGTTTCCCGCAGGCGATGATCCTGCTAACCCAGCAGGTCGGGGAGCTCCTGTGTGGCGTACCACAGCAGCTCGTGGTCGTCGATCCCGTCCACGGTGAACGACGCGTCCTCGTCCCCGGCCTCGGCCGCGCCGAGCAGCACCACGGCCAGCGCCACCTCGTCGATCACGGCCGGGTCGTCGACGTGCAGCGAGGCCACCCAGGACAGCGGGATCTCGGCGCTGACCCGGACCAGGCCGGGCTCGGCGCCGTCCAGGACCGGCTGGGCGTGCGCGTCGGGCACCTCGGCGGCCACCACCACGCGGCGGCGGGGCGCGTCCGGGGCGTCGGCCAGCAGACGCAGCGAGGCGCGCGCGGCGTCGGTCATGGCGGCGTACTCCAGCTCCTCGCTGTCCCCTTCGGTGTACCACTCGCGCAGCGCCGGCGTGACCGCGTACGCCGTCAGCGGAGCGTCGGCGACCACCCCCGTCTTGTGGAGCTCGGCGAGCACTGACAGGGTCGCGGGAAGGTAGACGCGCATTGCGCCATTATCCCCTTCGGGGGTGCGGTGTAGCGCGCCGCGCCGGGGAGCGCTATAGCGGACTTCTACGCCAGGGTCCGCTGGGCGTCGATCTGCTCGCGGGTGGTGCGCATCGCGGTCTCCAGGACGTGCGGGCGGCGGTCGCCGTCCATCACGTTCAGGCCGATGGCTTCGAAGTCGTCGGCGGTCGGGCAGAACACGATGACCTTCGTGCCGTCGGCGCGCACCCGCTGCGCCTCCATCAGCATCCGCCGCGTCACGCCCCTGCGGTAGCGGCGCGCCACGCGCTCCATGACGCTGTGCGGCGGGCCGTTGAAGCCGCGCACCGCCATCGGGGCCAGGACGTAGAGCTCGTCCAGGGGCGGCTCGCCGATCTCCTGGAAGCTCTGCTTGTCGGCCACGTCCACGTTGGTCGCCGACCACATGCCGCCGTCCACGTAGCGGCGGCCGTCGATGATGATCGGGGCGAACCAGCCCGGGATCGCGCAGGAGGCGGTCACGGCCTCGGCCAGCGTCGTGTGCGGGGCCCGGGGGTTGCCGAAGGTGACGCGCTCGCCGGTGGTGAAGTCCAGCGCCACGATGCGCAGCGCCTTGTGCGGCGACCAGCCGTCCGCGGCGTGCGGCAGGGCTTCGACGAGCTCGCCGACGCCGCCGAGCGAGCCGCGGCCCGGCGGCATCGCGGCGGCCATGACGGCGGTCGGGGGCACGGAGCGGGGATGGCGTGCGGTCCGGGCCAGCAGCGGGCCGGACCCCAGCCGCAGCTTGGGCCGCTCCGGGTGCGCGCCGCCGGCCGCGGTGGCGTAGTCGAACTCCAGGCCGGTGAGCGGCCCCCGCTCGATGCGCCCGGTGAGCTGGTGCTCGTACAGGTCCGCGGGGGTGGCGCCGGCGCCGATCAGCGCGCCCAGCACCGAGCCGGCGGAGGTCCCGACGATCATCTCGGCCTCGCGCGGGTCCCAGCCGATCGCTTCGCTGAGCACCGACAGCGACCCGACCATCCAGGCCGCGCCGAGCATGCCGCCGCCGCCCAGGACCAGTCCGCGCCGCACCGCCGTGGAGGCCATCGTGTCTCTCCCCTCGCCGGTGGTCCGTTCTCGATGATCCGTTTCCCCAGACTTCTCTCGACTGTAACGGCGGAGCCGGCGCGCTACCCGGCGTCGATGCCGACCAAAGTCGGATACACAGGGCTTTCTGGCGGGAATACCGTGACAGGCGGGGCCGTTCGTGTGTCGCGGGAGGTAGTGCCCATGGCTGACCGGGATGGAAGCGAGGTGCCGGTCCCTGAGGACCGGCTCACGGTGTGGCCGTTCGCCGCCTTGGTGCTCGCCGCGGCGGCGACCTTGTTCGGGTACGCGGCAGCCTCCAGCCCGCCGTCCTGGCTCGCCAGGACCGTCATCGTGATCATCGGCACGACACCCTCCGGCGGCCACGCGGTGCACATCGGGCTCGCCTTCCTGCTTCTGGGGCGCGGCCTGTACATGCGGCGTCTGATGGCGCTGTATCTGACCTCTGCCGCAGTGGTGTGGTCGACGGCGATGTCGCTGATCACCTGGGACCAGCCGTGGCGGCTGGTGCCGATGGCGGCCTTCGGGTGGGCGCTGTGGGGGGCGCGGATGCGGTTCACTGCCGTGCCCGACGCCACGCGGGTGCGCACCGCCCTGCACTGGCTCCTCGGGTTCGGCATCTTCGCGCTCGTGGTCGGGGGCGGCGGGATCTTCCTGCAGCGGGGCCGGCTCAGCTCCTCGCTGACCCCGGTCGGGCTGGGGCGCGAGCTGTTCGACGGCCTGACGGCGAACTCCGAGCCGATGACGATCGAGGGGCGCTCGTGGTTTCTCCACGGGCTCTCCCTGCTCGGCGGTATCACGCTGCTGCTGGTGCTGACATGCCTGCTGGCGCCGGCGCGGGCTCCGCTCCCGGGGACGGACGCGGAACGGGACCGGGTGCGGCGGCTGGTGCAGCATCCGGACTCGGACACGCTGGCCCCGTTCGCGCTGCGGCACGACAAGTCCTACGTCTTCTCCCCCGACGGCCGCGCCGCCATCGGGTACCGCGTCTTCCTGGGCACCGCGGTGGTGGGCGGCGACCCGTTCGGCGCCGCGGACGCCCGGGAGGCCGCGATGGCCGAGTTCCTGGCTCTGTGCCGGCGCCGCGGGTGGCGGCCCGCGGTGCTGGGCGCGCGCGAGGCGCTGCTGCCGCTGTGGCGGGAGCACGGGATGCGGCGCTCGATCGAGATCGGGGACGAGGTCATGCTGGACGTGGCCGCCTTCTCGCTGGAGGGGCGGTCGATCCGCAACGTGCGGCAGGCGGTGCGCCGGACGCACAAGGCCGGGATCACCACGCGCGTGCTGCGGGAGACGGCCCTGGACGAGCAGGAGGCCGACCAACTGCTGGCCATCCACCAGCGCTGGCTGAAGGGGCACGCCGAGCACGGCTTCGCGATGAACCTGGACGCCATCACCTCGGCCCGGCACCCCGACGCGCTGTTGATCGTCGCCTACGCCGCCGACGGCCGCGCGGTCGGCTTCCAGCGCTACCACCCGGTCGGCGCCGATCAGCTCTCCGGCCACCCGACGGCGCTGTCGCTGGACGTGATGCCGCGCGACCCGCAGAGCCCGAACGGCGTGAACGAGCGCCTGATCGTCGACCTGGCCGCCTGGGCCCGGGAGCGGGGCGTCGCGGAGATCTCGCTGAACTTCGCGGCCTTCCGCCCGATCATGGACGCCGGCAGCCGCCGCACACCGCTGCAGAGCGCGGCGTACCGCGCGATCCACCTGCTGGACCCGTGGATCATGTTGGAGAGCCTGTACCGGTTCAACGCCAAGTTCCGGCCCGGCTGGCAGCCGCGGTCGGTGATGTTCCGGTCGTGGGGCGAGGTCGGCTGGCTGGCCGCCTCGGCGCTCGCGATGGAGTTCTCGCTGCCGCTGGACCGCCGGCGGGTGGCGCCGGCCGGAGAGCGGGCGCGGGAGCGGGAGCGGGCACAGTTGGACGGCGAGATCCGGGACGAGGACGCCGTGGGGCGGGCCGTGCGACGGCGGGGCTGGTAGCGAGCCGGCCGGACCCGCCGGCCTCAACCTGCCTCAGCGGGGCCTCAGCCGGCCTGAAGCGCGGTGCACTGCCAGCGCGAGTCCTCGATCCGGTCGAAGCGCAGGGCGACGACGCGGGTACGGCCGCTGTCCTGGACCAGCGCGAGGGCTTCGATGCCCTCACCGCTCTCGGCGAGACGGACGGACTTCAGCGATGCGGTCCGGGCGTAGCGCGGGATGCGGAGCTTGCCGCGGACCTCGGGGTCGGTCCAGCGGGCCGCGTGGACGGCGGCGCGCCGGCCGACGAGGATCTCGACAAGGACGCCTACCAGGGCTCTGACTTCGCCATAAGCCTTCTGCGGCGCGGTGCGGCGCGGGCGAGGACGGGACGGCGCTTCTTCCACGGGCAGTACGTCTGGCCTGGGCTCGGCTGCGGCCTCCGGGCGTGACAGGGCCCCGGCCAGCACACCCGCCGGCGGGTCGGGCAGCGGCGTCGGGTAGGCGATCACGGCTCCTGCCCGCACCACGGACAGCAACAGCCCCGGACGCGGCTCCCGGCCGCTGCCCGACAGCGGACTCCACGCCATCCCGCACTCCGACTCCGGCGACGGCTGGTCCACGGCGCACGGCATAGGGCCGGCGTCATCCATACCCTGCGAACGACCGCCCGACCCGCGGGAGTCCTGGATCCCGGCGAGGTCCTCGAAGCACTCCGCGGCGATCTCAATCTCCGCCACCGCGTCCACCCACACCGCGATGCCCGGGAAGTCTGGCCTGTTATCCCGCCGCCACCGCGCGCCGACCTCGACCGTCCCGACCGCACGCACCGGTGCCACGGGCCACCACCTCCCCTGTCCTGCCGGAACCGAGTTTCCAGCAGATCACAGGGGCATGCGAAACGGCTGACTTCCCGGGGAAAGTCAGCCGTTCGGCCCAGCTTCGCCGGGCCCTGATCCGCTCAGGACCCGGCTCGGTGCTCGGTGCTCAGCCCGGTGCTCGGGGCTCAGCAGTCCTCAGCTCAGAGCTCAGTACCCATGCCGCTTCAGCGCTTCTTGCGCTTGCCCGAGGAGCGGCGGCGCGGGGCCTCGTCCTCGAGCGGCTCGTGAACCACGTCTTCGCCGTACTCGGTGGCGAAGGACACCTCGCGCTGCAGGACGCCGCCCTCGCCGTCGACCGTGGGGGCCGTGTAGCTCAGGTGGTCCGGGCGGCGCGGGGCCTCCAGGCCCTTGGCCAGCAGGTGCGGGGCGCCGGGGACCGCGTCCTGGACCCCGCCCTGGCCGCCGGCCAGGGCGTTCGCGGTGGCCGCGGCCTGCGCCTGCGCCTCCGGGTCCTGGTTCACGGCCTCGACCTCGACCTTGAGGTTGAACAGGTAGCCGACGGACTCCTCCTTGATGGCGTCCATCATCGCCTGGAACATCGCGTAGCCCTCGCGCTGGTACTCGACCAGCGGGTCGCGCTGGGCCATGGCGCGCAGGCCGATGCCCTCCTGCAGGTAGTCCATCTCGTACAGGTGCTCGCGCCACTTGCGGTCCAGAACCGACAGGACCACGCGGCGCTCGAGCTCGCGGGTGATCTGCTCGCCGAGCTGCTCCTCGCGGTGGTCGTAGCCGCTGCGGATGTCGGCGGTCAGCTCGTCGGCCAGCACGTCCCGGGTGACCTTGTCGGCGCCGCCGGCGGCCTCCTCGATCTCCTCGACCGTCACCGAGATCGGGTACAGCGTCTCCAGCGCGGTCCAGAGCTTGTCCAGGTCCCACTCCTCGGCGTAGCCCTCGGAGGTGGCGGCGTCGACGTAGCCGGCGATGGTGTCGTCCATCATCAGCCGGACCTGGTCCTCCAGGTCCGCGCCGTCGAGCACCTTGCGGCGCTCTTCGTAGACCACCAGGCGCTGGCGGTTGAGGACCTCGTCGTACTTCAGGACGTTCTTGCGGATCTCGAAGTTCTGCTGCTCGATCTGGGTCTGCGCGCTGGCGATGGCCCGGGTGACCATCTTGTGCTCGATCGGCACGTCCTTCGGGACGTTCGCCATGGCCAGCACGCGCTCGACCATGCCGGCCTTGAACATGCGCATCAGGTCGTCGCCCAGCGAGAGGTAGAAGCGGGTCTCGCCGGGGTCGCCCTGGCGGCCGGCACGACCGCGCAGCTGGTTGTCGATGCGGCGGGACTCGTGGCGCTCGGTGCCCAGCACGTACAGCCCGCCGAGGTCCTGGACCTCGTCGTGCTCGGTCTTCACCTTGCGCTTGGCCTTCTCCAGCGCGTCCGGCAGCGCCGCCAGCCACTCCTCCGGGGTCTGCTCCGGGTCCAGGCCGCGCTGCATCAGCTCGGCGTTGGCCATGTCGTCGGGGTTGCCGCCGAGCTGGATGTCGGTGCCTCGGCCGGCCATGTTGGTGGCCACGGTGACCGCGCCCTTGCGGCCGGCCTGAGCCACGATCGCGGCCTCGCGCTCGTGGTACTTGGCGTTGAGGACCTCGTGCGGGACGCCGCGCTTGCGCAGCATCTGCGACAGGCGCTCGGACTTCTCCACCGAGGTGGTGCCGACCAGCACCGGCTGGCCGGTGGCGCTGCGCTCGGCGATGTCGTCGACGACCGCCTCGAACTTCGCCTCCTCGCTGACGTAGATCAGGTCCTGCTGGTCCATGCGGATCAGCGGCTTGTTCGTCGGGATCGGCACCACGCCCAGCTTGTAGATCTGCTGGAACTCCGCGGCCTCGGTCATCGCGGTACCGGTCATGCCGGCCAGCTTCTCGTAGAGGCGGAAGTAGTTCTGCAGGGTGATCGTGGCGAGCGTCTGGTTCTCGTCCTTGATCTCGACCTGCTCCTTGGCCTCGATGGCCTGGTGCATGCCCTCGTTGTAGCGGCGGCCGGCCAGGATGCGGCCGGTGTGCTCGTCGACGATCATGACTTCGCCGTTCATCACGACGTAGTCCTTGTCCTTCTTGAACAGCTCCTTGGCCTTGATGGCGTTGTTCAGGTAGCCGACCAGCGGGGTGTTCACGGACTCGTAGAGGTTGTCGATGCCCAGCAGGTCCTCGACCCGCTCCACACCGCGCTCCAGGATGCCGACGGTGCGCTTCTTCTCGTCGACCTCGTAGTCGACCTCCGGGGCCAGCCGGTCCACGATCTTGGCGAAGTCGGTGTACCACTTGGTGGCCTGGTCCGCCGGGCCCGAGATGATCAGCGGGGTCCGGGCCTCGTCGATGAGGATCGAGTCGACCTCGTCGACACAGGCGTAGAAGTGGCCGCGCTGGACCATCTCCTCCCTCGACCACGCCATGTTGTCGCGCAGGTAGTCGAAGCCGAACTCGTTGTTGGTGCCGTAGGTGATGTCGCAGTTGTACTGCTCGCGGCGCTCGGCCGGCGTCATGTTCGCCAGGATCACGCCGACCTGCAGGCCCAGGAACCGGTGCACCCGGCCCATCCAGGACGAGTCGCGCTCGGCCAGGTAGTCGTTGGTGGTGACGATGTGCACGCCCTTGCCGGCCAGCGCGTTCAGGTACGCGGGCAGGGTGCCGACCAGCGTCTTGCCCTCGCCGGTGCGCATCTCGGCGATGTTGCCCAGATGCAGCGCGGCGCCGCCCATCAGCTGCACCTTGTAGTGGCGCTGGCCCAGGGTGCGCTTGGCCGCCTCGCGGACCACCGCGAAGGCCTCGGGCATCAGGTCGTCCAGCGTCTCGCCGTCCTCCAGGCGGGCCCGGAACTCGTCGGTCTGAGCACGCAGCTCGGCGTCGCTCATCTGGACGTAATCGTCCTCGATCTCCTCGACGAGGTCGGCGACGGCCTCCAGCCGGCGCAGGATCTTCCCCTCGCCGGCCCGCAAGACCTTGTCCATCAGACGCGCCACGGCAGACAACTCCTCGATTACGGGCTCGGGCAGGCAGGGGGATGCCCCGCCTTTTCCAACATGTTATGCGACGGCCCGCACTCCAAGGGAAGAGCGCGGCGTGATGATCATCGGCATATTCCCTGGAGACCGCCGATCCGGCTCGCCTACGGTGGGGCGATGGACATACAGCGAACGCGCGAGCGCCCCGAACCGGTTCCCATACCGGATCTCGCTCCGGCCGCTCCGCCGCTGCCCCAGGGCCCTTTGGAGACCGCGCGACTGCTGTTGCGGCCGTGGCGCGACGCGGACATCCCGGAGATCTTCCGGATCTGCCAGGACCCGGAAGTCCAGCGCTGGACCACTGTGCCGTCCCCCTATCAGATGAAGGACGCGGAATGGTTCGTGCGGGAACACACACCTAGGGGATTCCGGAGCGGAGACGAAGCGACGTTCGGGATCTTCGTCAAGGACACCGGACAGATCGCCGGGGCGATCGGGCTCGCCGGGATCAAGGCCTCCGTGGCGAACCGCGGAGTGCGGTCCGCGGAGATCGGATACTGGGCCAACCCCGAGACGCGCGGTCGCGGTTTCATCACAGAGAGTGTGCGCGAAGTCGTTCGGTGGGGTTTCGAAGAGGCCGCGCTCGGGCGTGTCACGTGGCAGGCCTTCGACGGCAACGCGGCGTCGCGCAGAGTGATCGAGAAGGCGGGCTTCACGATCGTCGGCCGGCAGCGCTCCTCGCACGCGCACCACGGCCGGCTGCGCGACATGTGGCTGGCGGACATCCTGCCCGGAGAGCTGCGGTAGGCGGAAAACCGCGGAACTGCGGTCGGCCGGGCTGTCGGTGGCGACCGCTAGCGTGACGGATGTGACATCCGTACCCGCTCCGCACGCCGAATTGTCCACCGACGAGGCCCGCCGCCTGGCCCTGCACGCGCAGGGGCTGATCGGCGCGCCGGACCGCCGCGGCGGGGTCGCGGGCGTGCTGCACGGCCTGGGGGCGGTCCAGCTGGACACCATCAGCGTACTGGCACGCTCGCACGAACTGGTGCCCTACGCCCGGCTCGGAGCGGTCGGGCGCGAGGCGATCGAGAAGGCGTACTGGAACCACGAGGCGCACGGCGCCTCGACCTTCGAGTACTGGGCGCACGCCGCTTGCATCCTGCCCGTCGAGGAGTGGCCGACCTTCGCCTACCGCCGGGCGAACTTCCGCAACCGGGCCAACGGCGGCTGGGGCATGGCGACCACCGGCGAGGCCGAGGCGCTCGTACTCGGCAAGCTGCGAGACGAGGGTCCCTGCATGACCTCGGACTTCGGCGGGGCGCGCAAGAGCGCGGAGTGGTGGGACTGGTCGGAGAGCAAGGTCGCGGTCGAGAAGATGCTGGCGACCGGCGACGTGGTGTGTGTCGAGCGGCGCGGCTGGCGCCGGGTCTACGACCTGCCGGAGCGCGCGCTGCCGAAGGCCGTGCTGGACGCCCCGGAGCCGACCCGCGAGGAGTCGCACGTCCGCCTGCTGGCGCAGGCCGGCCGGCGGCTGGGCGTGGGGACGATAGGCGACCTGGCCGACTACTACCGGTTGAAGATCCCTGAGGCCAGGCCCCTGATGGAGCAGACCGGCCTGGTGCCGGTGACGGTCCGGGGCTGGAGCCGGCCGGCCTGGGCCGATCCCGCGGCCCTGGAACTGCTGGCCGCCGGCGGCCCGCGCGGCCGGCACCGGACCACGCTGCTGTCCCCGTTCGACTCGCTGATCTGGGAGCGCGACCGGATGGAGCGGATCTTCGGGATGGTGCACCGGATCGAGGCGTACACGCCTGCCGCGAAACGGGTGCACGGCTACTTCGCGATGCCGCTGCTGGCCGGCGGCAGGCTGCTGGGCCGCGTGGACCCCAAGCGCGAAGGGAAGACGCTGGTCGCGCGCAAGGTGTCGCTGGACACGGCGAACGCGGTGCGCCCGATGGCCGACGCGCTGCGGGAGGCCGCGGGCTGGGTCGGGTGCGACGCCGTCGCCGTGGAGCAGGTGAGTCCGGCCGGTGCGGCGGCGGCGCTGCGGGCCGCGCTGAGCTGACGACTCCTGGCGGCCCGGCTCGGGAATCCGTCGCCCCCACTCGGCCCGAAGGCCGATCATCGGATCAGATCACTAGCGCCACAACGGCTGCGGCGGCGCCCCGAACCAGCTGACCAGTACTTCGGCGTCGTCGGTCCGCAGACCCCCGCGCCAGTCGACCAGCTCCAGACCGCGCTCCCGCAACAGCGCCCCGAAGGCGCCGGCGACCTCCGGTCCGGCGATGCCGGTGCGGTGCACGCCGGCGACCTTCACCCGGCTGGCGGTGTCGACGAGGCCGTAGACGTGCACGCCGTCCGCGACCGTCAGCGCGAACCCGCCGAGCACCACGCCGCGGCCCTCGATCGCGACCGGGCGGACGAAGTGCGTGGTGGTGCCCAGTCCCGCGGCCAGGTCCTCGACCGTCACCGTGACCCCGTCCAACGGCTCGGCAGGGGTCTGGCGCAGGTGGATCTCGGTGAAGCCGGGGCCGGAGCGGAACTCGTCCTGGATCCGGCGGATGGCCAGCAGGTTCTCCTCGACCGCGGACGCCCCCCGCGGCCCGACCAGCTCCACGTCGCGCCACAGGTCGTCCTTGACCAGCAGCACCGTGCGACCGTCCAGCGGCCCGGCGATGTCCGGCAGGCGGTCGCTGATGCTGGACATGCTGAAGTGGATGTCGCGGGCCGGCATCAGCTCGACCCGCGGCTCCTGCTCGACCAGGCGCAGGGTGAGCTCCAGCTCGCCGATCAGCTCGTACTCCTCGCGGAAGGCCGGCTCGGCCCGGACCACCCGCCACACCCGGCCCGCGGCCTCCAGCATCTGCGTTCCGTCGAACGCCGGGGGCAGGCTCTGCGTCGGAACCACCGTGCGCGCTATCACCCCGCCGTCCGCGGCGTCTCTCAACGTCACGGATATGTCCATGGTCACGAACCTACGCGGGAGGCGTCTCACCATGTCAAGCCGCTAACGCTAGGTGATCTCCAGGAGTTTCTCGCGCACCGCGTAGACAACGGCTTCCATGCGGGAGTGCAGGTTCAGCTTCTCAAGGATGTTGCGGACGTGGTTCTTCACCGTGTTCTCGGTGATGAACAGCTCCTTGGCGATCTCCCGGTTGTTGCGCCCGGTGGCGACCAGTTTGAGGACTTCCATCTCGCGGTCGGTGAGCTTGGGCGCCGCGGCGGTCGGGGCCGGGGCGTTCGAGGCGTCCGCGCCTCGCGCCAAAGCGGCGAAACCGGTCATCAACTTCGCCGCCATCGAAGGGCTCACCTGTGACTCACCGCGCTGGACGGCGCGCAGCGCGTCCGGGATGGTGTGCGGGAGCACGCTCTTGAGCAGGTAGCCGGAGGCGCCGGACTTGACCGCCTCGTACAGGTCGGTCTCCTCGTCGCTGGAGGTCAGCATGATGACCTTGACGCCCGGGACCGAGCGCTTGATCGCCGCGCACGCCGCCAGACCGTCGGTGTCGGGCATCCGGACGTCGAGGATCACCACGTCGGGCACCAGCTCCTGGGCCTTGCGCAGGGCCTCGGCGCCGTCCGACGCCTCGCCCACCACCTCGATGTCGTCCTCGGTGTCGAGGACGACGGCCAGCCCCCGCCGCAGGAGCGTGTGGTCGTCGGCTATGAGGACTCTTATGGCTTCCGACACAGAACCATGATGACACCTCGGAAGGACACATGACATTACCCATCCGAGTGATCGTTGAACCCTCTCAACCCCACGGAGCCGGCGAGGCCGGCTCCGTGGGGGAATCCCCTGAGATCAGAGTCCTGTTGATCAAGGACCGCCGGGACCGGCGATCCGATCAGCGCCGGGCGCTGGCCATCCGGTCCGACGGTGAGGAGCCGTTCATCGACGACCCGTTCATCATGGACTCGGCCATCGCCTCGGAGGCCTCGAGGTGGATCACGCCGTAGTCGTAGGCCCGGCGCCGGTAGACGACCGCCGGCAGGCCGGAGTCCTTGTCCACGTAGAGATAGAAGTCGTGACCGACGAGTTCCATCTCGTAGAGCGCCTGGTCGAGCGTCATCGGAGCAGCCGCGTGGGTCTTCTCCCGGACCACCATCGGGCCCTCACCGGCCTGGCCGGGGACACCGTAGGGCTGCAGATCCACCTCGGGGTTGTCGCCGGTCGCGCCGTCGGACGTGAGCAGCGGCTCGGTGCCCGTCGGCAGGTCCGCCATCGGCGGGATGTGCTTGATGGAATCGGCGATCGCCTTGCGGTTGCGGTGGATCTTCCGCCGGTCCTTGACCCTGCGGAGCTGCGCCTGGAGCTTGGCCGCAGCCAGATCGAGCGCCGAATAGGGGTCGCCGGCGCACGCCTCGGCCCGGATCACCGGGGAACGGGGGCAGTCCAGCGTCAGCTCGATCCGGTCCTTCTGCTCGGCCTGGCGGGGGTTCTTCTCCTCGCCCAGCACGACGGTGAGGCTGATGGCCTTGCCGTCCATCTCCTCGACCTTGGCCAACTTCTCCATCACGTGCCGGCGGAACCGGTCGGTCACCTCGTGATGGCGGCTCTTGACGACGATGTCCACGCGCGTTCTCCAATCTCGCGTTCAGATCTGTGCCGGGCTCAGGGCTACCGGCTTCGGCGTCGGATGAGGGTTCAACCAGCGGCGCCTCCGCGAAGTGATCGGGGACTGCTCTTGTGATGCGACATCGAACTCCTAGATCGAGATCGACTTGTAGACCTCCAACGTACGCCGGATGTACTTCGTGCCCGGGTTTCCGAGTGGAGGAAGTCACAGCCGGTACGGGTTCCGACTTGAGTCGCCGGGGGTACGGCCGCGACGCGAGGTGTTCGAGGGGGACGGGCCGGGCCGAAGGGGCCGGGAGCCACCCGCTAGAGGTGGCCGATTATGAGCGTGCTGGTGCGCATCGTGCCTGCTCACTAACTCGTGGGCGAGTGCCTATGGCTGAAAACTAGCCCTCGATGGCGCCCGGCGGAAGAGGCCGAAGGCGGCGTTGGACCGTTCGAGTGATCGGAACGGCGTTCGACCGGGGTTTGTGCGGGGTTTCGTACCGATTCCTCGGTGGTTCACATAACGAGACACGCCCACTGGATAACCAGATTCGCGCGTCACATGCGTACCCGCGCGGCGGCAATCGTGGCCGCCCCGATCACCGGCACCCCGGCCGCCCGCAGCGCCCGGGCCGCTTCGGCCAGGCTGGCGCCGCTGGTGCTGATGTCGTCGACGAGGACCACGGCGGCTCCGGCGAGGGCGGCGGCACGGCGGGCCCGCAGGGCTCCGGAGAGGTTCGCGGCGCGCTCCTGGCGGGACAGGCCGGCCTGGTCCTCGACGGCGCGGGCGTGGCGCAGCGCGGACACGGCCCGGGCCGGCACGCCGACCTCGCGCAGGGCCCGCGCCGCGGTGCCGGCCAGGCGGGCGGTGGTGTCCTGGCCGCGGTCGCGGACGGCTTTGCGGCGTGAGGGCATGGGGATCAGTGCCACCGGGGGCCGGCGCGGGGTGGTGGTCGGCGCGCCGCCCGTCTCCAAGGTCCCCGCGACAGCCCGCGCGAGCGCCCGGCCCAGCACCCGCCGCAGATCGGCGCGCCCGCGCTCCTTGTAGCCGATGAGCATGGTCCGCACGGGGTCCTCGTACCGGGCCACCGCGTGCGTGCGCGGCGTGCCGGGCACCGCCGCCAGCGTGCGCCACGGTCCGCCGTCGGCGAGCAGGCCGTCGCAGTCCGGGCAGAGCGGCTCCCCGGAGGGCTGGGGACGCCCGCAGCCGCCGCAGTCGCGTTCGGCTGCCAGGTCCATCAGGGCGGCCCAGAGCGGGCGGACGAGCGGCATCGGACCCCCGGTTCGCGCTGTGGTCGGAATACGGCGAATTATCCGCCATGCCCGACTTCGCGCGCCACCGGAATCAGTCCGCGGTCACCGTCGCCTCCACCGGGCTGGACCCGATCTCCTGGAAGCTGTCCGTGCCGCCGCTGCGCTTGAAGTACGTGACCGTGCTCGACGGGTCGTTGGGCTCGGGGGCGTCGCTGAACGTCCACAGCGCCGCGTGCCCGCCGTTGGCGCCGGTCGCCGCGGCGATGTGCCGGGCGCCGGGCTGGGCGTCGTCGGGGTCGATGATCGTCGAGTCCTGCGAACCGTCCAGGTACACCTTGTAGAGCTTGGGGGTGGTGGAATCGGTCTGGGTGCCCAGGAGCACCACGGTGCGGCCGTCGGCCCACGCCGCGTCCGTGACGTTCTGCAGCGCCGCCGACAGCTGGTCCCCGGTCTGCTGGGGGCCCTGCATCAGCTGGAAGAACGTGTCCATGGACAGGGTCGGCGCGCTCCCGGTGCGGTCGATGGTCACCATCGAGGCCGGCAACGGGCTGCCGGCGGCCGCCGGGTTGCTCGTCTTGGCCTGCCCGTTCACCACGACCGCGCGCAGGCCGTCCGGCGAGGGCTTGAAGCGGGTCAGCGTCCCGCCGGGGACCAGCACGGCCTGCCGGTTCTGGCCGTCGGCGCCCTTCTCACCGGGATCCTGCACGTGGTAGAGGTTGGAATTGTCGACCACCCAGAGCGAGCCGTCCACCGGATCCCACTCCAGGTCGGTCACGTTCCCGGGGTCGCTCGCGGTGTACCAGACCCGCTGGTCGGTGTTCTTGTCGTTGACCACGACCACCGAGCCGTCCTTCTCGACCGCGGCCACCGCGGTCGTGCCGGACGGCGCCTTCACGTCGGAGGAGTCGGTGGTCTGTTTCACCGCGATCGGCGAGTTCTTCTGCAGTTGCAGGTCGCCCAGGCCGACCACCGACTGGACCTTCCCGCCGTTCGCCGGGCAGACGCCCGCGGGGCCGCCATTGGCGGTCAGCTGCTTGGAGAGGATCGCCGCGCTCGCGTTCTGCCCCGCCTGCGGGCACACCCAGTACGCCGTCGGCGGCCCCGAATTCTGCAAGACGTCCTCGGGGTGGCACACGGTACAGCCGGGATAGGTGACGCTCACCTCGGCGAGCGGGATCGGGGAGAGCAGCTGCTGGGTCTCCGCGGCGTCCCGGAACGTCTGGAGCAGCGCGTGCTGCACGTCGCTGATGTCCGTCATCCCGGCCGGCGGCGCCTTCAGCTGCACTCTGGCCACACCGCTGGGATCCACGTCCACCGTGCTCGCCAGTTCCAGGTGGGTGTTCTGCGCGGGATACCTGCCGTGCAGCACGGCGCGGGCCAGGGCGTCGTAGGTGTAGTCGGGCTTGCCGGTGTCCTGGGTCAGGTACACCTGGTCCATCTGCGAGATCCCGCCGTGCGTGGGCAGGTAGACCGGCAGCGCGGACTGGTAGGTCTGGTAGGCCCGTTTGAAGGCGTCGGGGGTGACCCAGCGGAAGCCCGGCGGCGTGTCGATCCGCCACCCGGTGTCCGGGCCGAGGTACTTCACCGCGAACTGCTGCGAGACCGGCTGCGTCACGTACTGGAAGAAGCCGTAGCTGTCGATCTGGGCGACCTCGGTGCCCTTCACGGTCACGTTCGTCACCGAGCCGACGGCCGGCGCCGCCGGGGCGGCCTGGGGCGCGCTGGAAACGGCGGCATCCGGATGCGCGCTGTGGTCGGCGCTGTGGTCCGTGCTCTGATCGGCACTCTGATCGGTGGTCAGGGCCGGCCCCGAGTAGTTCACGACCTGGGTCGTGGTGGCGGCGGGGTTCCACTTGGCGCGGGCCGCGGGCGTCAGGTACTCCTGGGCGACGCTGAAGGTGGGGTCCTTCTGGTCGCCGGTCAGCGCCTGCAGGAAGCTGGACACCAGCGTCGTCGGCGACATGGAGGCACTGGGTTCCAGGGCCAGGATGAAGACGTTGTTCCGGCTCTGGTTCAGCGTGACGCCGTGGACGTCGCCCTTGGACGGCGGGCCCGCGCACGCCGCGGTGCCCGCGACGGCTATCAGCGCGAGCAGCCCGGCGGCCCAGCGGGCCACCCTGTTCCCGGCGGCGCGGCGCGGGCCGGCGGCCGCCCGGCCGTCCGGATTCCCCGTGGTCATCGACGCTCCCCCAGTCGGTCCGAGCCGCGCCCGGCGAGTCCGGTCAGGTCCGGGCCGGTGTGGCGCGGGGCGGCCGCGACGGCGCCCTCGGCGGCCAGCCGCGCGGCCTCGGCCTGGCGCTTGTGGTGGCGCGAGTCGTCCGGCTCCAGCGGGATCGGCGAGCGCACCAGCTCCACGCCGGCGGTACGCGGCAGCGTCAGCCGGAACTGCGAGCCGCCGCCGGGCTCGCCCCAGGCCTGGAGCCAGCCGTGGTGCAGGTGCGCGTCCTCCAGCGAGATCGCCAGGCCCAGGCCGGTGCCGCCGGTGGTGCGGGCCCGGGCCGGGTCGGCCCGCCAGAAGCGGCCGAAGACCAGCGAGGACTCGCCGGGCTTGAGGCCGACGCCGTAGTCGCGCACCGCGACCGCGACCGCCTCGCCGGAGGCGGCCACCTTGACCACCACCGGGCGGCCCTCGCTGTGCTCGATGGCGTTGACCACCAGGTTGCGCAGGATGCGCTCGATGCGGCGCGGGTCGATCTCGGCCACGCAAGGGCTCTCCGGCGCCACGATGCGCACGTCCGAGCCCTTGCGCTCGGACAGCACCGCGCAGCCGTCGACCACCCGGCGGGCCAGCAGGCGCAGGTCCACCGGCTCGGCGTCCAGCACCGCGGCGCCGGCGTCGAACCGGCTGATCTCCAGCAGGTCGCCGAGCAGTTCCTCGAAGCGGTCCAGCTGGGTCTGCAGCAGCTCGGCCGAGCGCGCGGTCGGGCCGCTGAAGTCCTCGCGGGAGTCGTGCAGGACGTCGGCGGCCATCCGCACGGTGGTCAGCGGTGTGCGCAGCTCGTGGGAGACGTCGGAGACGAACCGGCGCTGGACCCGCGAGAGCTCCTCCAGCTTGCGGATCTGCCGCTGCATGTTGCCGGCCATGGTGTTGAACGAGGTCGCCAGCCGGGCCAGGTCGTCCTCGCCGCGCACCCGCATCCGCTCGTCGAACCGGCCGTCGGCCAGGCGCTCGGCGATCCCGGCGGCCTGCCGGACCGGGGTGACCACCAGCCGGGTGATGAACCAGGCGACCCCGGCCAGGGCCAGGACCAGCACCGCGCCGGCGATGACGATCATCTCGTTGTCGAAGTTGAGAGCCTGGCTCTCCGTGGTGAACGGGAAGGCGTAGTACAACTTGACCGTGTCGTGGTTGGGGTCCGGCAGCTGGAACGCCCCGCCGTAGAGCAGCCCCGGGGTCTTGTGGTCGGTCAGCCCGGCCCCGGTGGAGGCGTCGAGCATGACCACGTCCCCGGCGGCCGTCTGCACGCCGTACTCCAGGTTCGTGGTGAGCATCTGGGCCTGGAAGTTGTCCCCGCCGTAGGGCTGGACCTTGCCGCGCAGCTTGTCCGGGATGCTCTTGGGCAGGATCCCGCCGCAGGTGTAGCCCGAGACCGGGAGGGTGGACTCGTCCGTCATCAGCATCACCTGGTAGGTGTCGCTGTTGGCGCCGGTGCACAGGTTGCGGACCATGTCGTCCAGGCTGTTGACCCACGCGGCGGTGGCGGCCGGGCCGGCGTCGCGCAGCGGCACGCCGGCGGTCCCGGCCTGCCGGATGCCATCCGAGGCGGTGGCGATGGACGCGCTGGCCTCGCTGAACCCGCTGCTGACCATGGCCAGCGACGAGCTCTCCTTGGCCTGCACCAGGCCGTCGCGGATCTTGCTGTCCAGCACCCAGCCCAGGATGAACGCGATGACGACCGACAGCAGCAGGGTGAGCGACACCACGCGCAACTGCAGCGAGCCGCGCCAGGTCCCGGGCAGTTCCAGGACGGCGCGGCCGAAACGCCGGGCACCGCCGGTGAACTTCGAGACCCGCATCTACTTCCCGCCCGTGTTAAGCCGGACCGGCTTTGTAACCCACCCCGCGCACGGTGACCACGATCTCCGGGTTCTCCGGGTCGACCTCGATCTTGCTGCGCAGCCGCTGCACGTGCACGTTCACCAGCCGGGTGTCGGCGGCGTGGCGGTAGCCCCAGACCTGCTCCAGCAGCACCTCGCGGGTGAACACCTGCCAGGGCTTGCGCGCCAGGGCGACCAGCAGGTCGAACTCCAGCGGCGTGAGCGGGATCTGCCGGCCGTCGCGCTTGACGGAGTGGCCGGCCACGTCGATCGACAGGTCGCCGATGGCCAGCGTCTCGGGCTTGGGCTCGTCGGCGCGGCGCAGCCGGGCGCGCACCCGGGCCACCAGCTCCTTGACCTTGAACGGCTTGATCACGTAGTCGTCGGCGCCGGACTCCAGGCCGACCACCACGTCGACGGTGTCGCTCTTGGCGGTGAGCATGATGATCGGGACCCCGGACTCGCCGCGGATCAGCCGGCACACGTCGATGCCGTCGCGGCCCGGGAGCATCAGGTCAAGCAGGACCAGGTCCGGCTTGAAGTCGCGGAACACCTGCAGGGCCCGGTCACCGTCGGCGACGGACGTGGTCTCGAAGCCCTCGCCGCGCAGGGCGATGCCCAGCATCTCGGACAGGGCTATGTCATCGTCGACGATGAGGACACGACCTTTCATGCGGACCATCGTCGCATTACTTTCCGTTTTTGGTGAATCCCCGGGGCCCCTGGGAAGGATCACGGGTGTTGGTGCGGGGGTGGCGCCGTCCTCTGCCCTGCCTGCATGCTGGGGTGCACACTCCGGCGACGAGCCGGCGAAGCCCCGAGGAAGAGGCGTCCACGCAGCCCATGAGCCACGTCACCGGACCCACGATGTCCCCTTCCGTGCCCGGCTCCGACGCTCGGGCGGCGTACACGCCCGCGGGCCTGGGACGCGGAGTGGTCCCTTTGCGTCCGCTGCAAGCCGGGGAAATCCTCGACGGCGCGGTGACCGCGATGCGGGCCCATCCCGGCGTCATGCTCGGCCTGTCGGCGCTGGTGGTCACCGTCGGCCAGGCCGTGGCGATCCCGCTGGACTATCTGTATCTGCGGTTCCTGGCCGGACTGGTCAACGACAACACCACGCTGGGCAGCGGCACCGGGCTCAACGACCTGGCGATGCTGCGGCCCGGCATACTGATCAACGCGCTGATCGTCTCGCTGCTGGTCGGGCTGCTGACCGCCGCGGTGGCCCGGGCGGCGCTGGGCCGGCCGGTGACCCTGGCCCAGGTGTGGGCCTCGACCCGGCCCCGGCTGCTCCGGCTGTTCGGGCTCTCGCTGCTGATCTTCGTCGCCCTGTTCGGCCTGCTGATCCTGGGCATGGTCCCGGGCCTGCTGCTGGCCGCCGCCGGGAGCCCGGCCGCGGCCCTGGTGCTGCTGCTAGGGATCGGCGCGGCGGCGGTGCTGGCGGTCAACCGCTGGGTGGCGTGGTCGCTGGCCGCGGCCGCGCTGGTCCTGGAGGAGCAGCCGGTCCGGCGGGCGCTGAAGCGGTCCTCGACGCTGGTCAAGGGCGGCTGGTGGCGGGTCGTGGGCGTCTCGCTGCTGGCGCTGCTGGTGTCGGAGATGATCGCCGTGGTGCTCTCGGTGGTGCAGGAAGTGGTCGTCGGCTCGAATCTGAGCCCGGTGGCCGACAACGGGGACGGGACCTTCTCCGGGCACCACGTCTCGCTGCTGTACGTGTTCCTCGGGGCCCTGTTCTCGGCGGCGATCCAGTCGGTGGTGTCGCCCTTCGCCGCCTCGGTGATGGCCCTGCAGTACGTGGACCGGCGGATGCGCCGCGAGGGGCTGGACATCCAGCTGGCGATGAACGCGCGGCACCAGCGTGAGAGCTCGGCGGCCGGCGGCGGACCGGCGCCGGGGAACGGCCCGGCTGCGTGACCGATCCCGGGGCCCCGGTGACGCCGCCGCCTGGCGTACCGATCGACGTCGGCCGAGACGAGGCGCGCCGCGCGGCCGCGGACGAGCTGGCCAAGCCGGCCTACGCGCACGCCCGGCCCTCGCTCACCCGGCGGGCGCTGGACTGGATCGGGCACGAGCTGAGCACGTTGTGGGACAAGGCCTTCGGCGGCGGGACGAGCGGGGGCGACGGCTGGACCGCGCTGCTGGTCGTCCTGGTGCTGCTGGTGGTCGTCGTGCTGGTGGTCCGCCGGCGCTACGGGCCGGTCCGGCGGCGGGTGCGGGCCGACCAGGCGCTGTTCGACGAGGCGGCCCCGATGGACGCGGCCGGCTACCGGCACGCGGCGGAGGAGCACGCGGCCGGCGGGCGGTGGGCCGAGGCGGTGCGGGCACGGCTGCGCGCGGTCATCGCGGCGCTGGAGGAGCGGGCGGTGCTGGACCCGCGGCCGGGGCGGACCGCCGACGTGGCGGCGCGGGAGGCCGGGGCGCTGCTGCCGGAGCAGGCGCCGGCCCTGCTGGCCGCGGCGCGGGTCTTCGACGACATCTGGTACGGCCAGGCGGCCGCCGGGGCCGAGGACTACCGGCGGCTGGTGGCGGTGGACGAGGCGGTCGCGGCCGCGCGGGTGCGGGTGCAGGTGCAGGTGCAGGTCGGGAGCGTGGCCGGGGGTTCGGCCGGGGGCTCGGCGGGCGGGGAGCTGGCTGAGCTGGCTGAGCTGCCGGGGCGGTCGGGCCGGTCGGGGCGGTCGGAACCGTCGAGCCCCTCCAAGCCGCCGGAGCCGCGATGAAGACCCTGCGGGCCTGGCGCTGGCCGCTGGCCGCGCTCGCCGTCCTGCTGCTCGGCGCCCTGGTCACCGTGCTGACCTTCGGCGGCAACGGCGGCGGCACCCTCGATCCGGACTCGGCCTCGCCTGACGGCGGCCGCGCCCTGGCCGCACTGCTGCGGGACCGGGGCGTCACGGTCACCCCCGCGCGGACCACCGCCGACGCACTGGCCGCGGTCCAGGGCGCGCAGGGCGGCGCGACGCTGCTCGTCACCGACCCGGGGCTGCTGACCCTGGTGCAGATCGACACCCTGGCCGCGACGCCGGTGGCCCGGCTGGTGGTGGTGCAGCCGGATCCGCAGTCGGCGCAGCTGTTCACCTCCCCGGTGACCCGGGTGGGCCAGTCGCCCGCGGGCGTGCCGGTGGTCGACCCGGCCTGCCCGGACGCCGACGCGACTGCCGCCGGCAACGCCGACATCGGCGACGCCGAAGTGTTCAGCGGTCTGACCGCCGGCTGCTACCAGACACCCGACGGCTACGCGCTGGCAACGGCGCCGGGACCGGCGTCGGACGACACGGTGCTGGTCGGCAGCCGCACGCCGTTCCGCAACGACCACCTCGCCGACCACGGCAACGCGGCCCTGGCCCTGCGCCTGCTCGGCAAGCACCCGACGGTCGTCTGGTACCTGCCGGACGGCGCGGACCCGGGCGCTACGGCCTCCGGCCAAAAAAGCTTCACCGCGGTCCTGCCGGCCGGCTGGCGCTGGGGCGCCCTGACGATGGTGCTGGCCATCGGACTGCTGGCCCTGTGGCAGGCCCGCCGCCTCGGCCCGGTCGTGGCCGAGCGCATGCCGGTGGCGGTCCGCGCCGCCGAGACGGCCGAGGGCCGCGCGAGGCTGTACGAACGCGGCCGGGTGACCGACCGCGCGTCCGGTGCGCTGCGCGAGGCGGCGCGCTCCCGGCTGGCCGCCCGCCTGGGCCTGCCGCGCACGGCCGCGGTCGGCGACATCGCGACGGCCGTCGCGGCCCGCGGCGGACCGCCGGCGGCGGACACCCTGGCGGTGCTGGCGGGCCCGGCGCCCGCCGACGACGCCGGCCTGGTGGGATTGGCTTCGGCGCTGGACCGGCTGGAAGCCGAGGTCGGGCGGCTGTGACGAGGGACAGGAGAGCGAGATGACGCAGGGCTCTGGTTTCGGGGTGGGCGGCGCTGCGGTGTCGGGTGCCGGAGGAACGGCTTTCGAAGAGCCGGGGATCGGCATGGCGGGTTCGGGGGGTTCCGCGCGTTCGGCGGGTTCGGCCACCGGGCCGGTCGACCCCGCCGACGCCCGTGCCGCGCTGATGGCCGTCCGCGCCGAGGTCGGCAAGGCCGTCGTCGGCCAGGACTCCGCGGTCACCGGCCTGGTCATCGCGCTGCTGTCGGGCGGCCACGTGCTCCTCGAAGGCGTGCCGGGCGTGGCGAAGACGCTGCTGGTGCGCTCACTGGCGGCGGCGCTGGCGCTGGACTCCAAGCGCGTGCAGTTCACCCCGGACCTGATGCCCGGCGACGTGACCGGCTCGGCCGTCTTCGACAGCCGGACCGCGGAGTTCTCCTTCCGCGAGGGCCCGGTGTTCACCAATCTGCTGCTCGCCGACGAGATCAACCGCACTCCTCCGAAGACGCAGGCCTCGCTGCTGGAGGCGATGGAGGAGCGGCAGGTGACCGTGGACGGCCGCCCGCGCCCGCTGCCGGAGGTCTTCCTCGTCGCCGCGACGCAGAACCCGGTCGAGTTCGAGGGCACCTACCCGCTCCCCGAGGCGCAGCTGGACCGCTTCCTGCTGAAACTGGTCCTGCCGCTTCCCGGCCGCGACGAGGAGATCGGCATTCTGGACCGGCACGCCAACGGCTTCGACCCCCGCGACCTGGACGCCGCCGGCGTCCGTCCGGTCGCCGGGCCCGCCGAGCTGGCCGCCGCCCGCGCCGCCGCACGCCAGGTCACCGTCAGCCGCGACGTGCTGGGCTACATCGCCGACCTGGCCCGCGCCACGCGCATGTCGCCGTCGCTGGCGCTGGGCGTCTCACCGCGCGGCGCCACCGCGCTGCTCAGCACCGCACGCTCGTGGGCGTGGCTCGCCGGGCGCGGATACGTCACCCCGGACGACGTCCAGGCCCTGGCCAAGCCGACGCTGCGGCACCGGGTTCGGCTGCGCGCCGAGGCCGAGATGGAGGGCGGCACCGCCGACGGCGTGCTGGACGCCGTGCTCGGCGCTGTCCCGGTCCCCCGGTAGGCGGGGCGGGACTGTGGTGAGGGTGGCGGGGGTCGTAGGAGTGGCGGTCGTGGGGGTGGCGGTCATGAGAGTGGCGGTGTCATGGCCCTGACGTGGCGGGCCGGAGCCCTGGCTGCACTCGGCGCGGTGTTCGTCGGCGTCGTGCTGCCCTCGTGGGCCGGCATCGCGATCGTGGCGGCCGTCGTGGCCCTCGGGGTGGCGGTCGACGTCGCCCTGGCCGGCCCGGTGCGCACACTGCGGTTCGAGCGCAGCGGCGACACCACCGTCCGCCTCGGCGCGACGGCCCGGGTCCAGCTGGTCGTCACCAATCCCTCGGGGCGGCGAGTGCGGGCTCTGATCCGCGACGCATGGCCGCCGTCAGCAGGCCTTCAGGGCCCGGCCCCCACAGCGAACCGCCTGGCGGACCCGACGATCGTCCAGCCCCGGCACGCGGTCACGATCCCGGCCGGCGAACGGCGCCGGATCGAATCCGTCCTGGTCCCGACCCGCCGCGGCGACCGTCAGGCCGAGCATGTCAGCATCCGCTCCTTCGGCCCCCTGGGCCTGGCCGCCCGCCAGCGCACGATGAGCAGCCCCTGGCGAGTACGGGTACTGCCGCCGTTCCTGTCCCGCCGCCACCTACCCTCACGCCTGGCACGCCTCCGCGAACTCGACGGCCGCACCTCACTCCTGGTACGCGGACAGGGCACGGAATTCGACTCCCTGCGCGACTACACGGCCGGCGACGACATCCGCTCCATCGACTGGCGCGCCACCGCCCGCCGCCACATCGGCGACCACTACGACGTCGTGGTCCGCACCTGGCGCCCGGAACGCGACCGCGCGATCCTGATCGTCCTGGACACCGGCCGCACCGCCGCAGGCCGCATCGGCACCGAGGAACTGGGCACCGACGGCGTCCGCCTCGACGCGGCCCTGGACGCCGCCCTGCTGCTGACCGCCCTCGCCCTCCGCGCCGGCGACCGCGTCGACCTCCTCGCCTACGACCGCCGCATCCGCACAGCGGTGACCCGCACCACCCCGAGCCAAACCCTGGCCCACGTCACCAACGCAATGGCGGTCCTGGAACCGGAACTGGTCGAACTGGACGCCCGCGGCCTGGTCACCACAGTCCTGAACCGCGCCCCCCAGCGCTCCCTGGTGGTCCTCCTGACGAGCCTGGACTCGGCCCCGATGGCCGAGGGCCTCCTGCCGGTCATCGGCCGCCTGACGGCCCGCCACGAGGTGGTGGTCGCCTCGGTCGCCGACCCCCGCATCGAGGAGATGGCCCACGGCCGCGGCGAGGCGACGGCGGTGTACGAGGCGGCATCGGCGGAACGCGCCCGCGCCGAGCGGCGGCACGTGGCGGACCTGCTGGCGAAGCACCGGGTGACGGTGGTCGACCAGCCGCCGGCGCTGATCGCACCGGCCCTGGCGGACGCGTATCTGGCGCTGAAGGCGGCTGGGCGGCTGTAGGGGGAGCCGCGGTGGGTGCGCCGGCTGGGGCGGAGACGATGGGAGGCCGGCCGCCGCGGAGTCTTGCACGGCCTGGGGCTGAAGCTCCACAGGCCGAATAACGCAGATGCCTCGGCACAGCGGCCCCAAGAGCAAAGCAGGAAACGGCGCCACGGTGTTGGGGGTACCGCAAGGCAGCAGCCCGGTAGGACAGCCGCCACCACAGAGTCACCCCGGCGAGTGCCAGGGCAGCAGGGCAGTGCCAGCGCAGATCCGCAACATGACAGACCCAGCAGGTACCAGCCAGGCACAGATCCGCGGCAAGGCAGACCTGGCAGGTGCCCGCGCGGCAGGACCGCGCCGGGGCATGCTGGGCTGGATGGATGCGGGAGCTTCGGTAGTCGTGTCAGGCAGGCCGACCCGTCCCGCAGCTGTTCCCATAATTCGCCGAAAACGCAGTAGGCCCCCGATGGAAACCATCGGGGGCCTACTGTGAAAATTAGTCCGGCCGCGTCCTACTCTCCCACCAGGTCCCCCTGGCAGTACCATCGGCGCTGGCGGGCTTAGCTTCCGGGTTCGGAATGGGACCGGGCG
>NZ_JBGCCT010000040.1 GCF_041260665.1 Catenulispora sp. GP43
AGAAAAGCTTCTAAAGCCACAACCAAACCGCACCCGCCCACGCCACCCGGCTACCCACACACCACTCAGAAGCGCCGGATATGACAGGGCTCTGGCTCCCGGCGGCACGCGCCGGGAGCCAGAGCCTGTGTCCCCCCCCAGGTTGGATCGTCAGTTGTCGAAGTGCCACTTCTGGTAGTGGTCGGTGATGTCGCAGGGCCACAGCCGGATCACGGTGCCGTTGCCCACGCTGTTGGTGTTCAGGCACCAGCCGGGGGAGGAGGCGCTCTCCCAGACCTGGTAGCTGCCGTCGGTCTGGTCGGACGGGTCGTTGTCGTAGATGCGCAGCCACTGCTGGGTGGCGTCCCCGGTGTAGCCGGACATCACGACCGTCCCCCCGCCTCCGCCGGCGGGCGCGGTGAGGTACAGGTTGGTGTTCTTGTTCTGGAAGCTGAAGTCCGCCAGGTTTCCGTTGTCACCGTTGAACACCGGGAACCAGTTCTGTTCGGCGTGCTTGGTGCAGTCCCACATCTGGACCTTCGCGAAGTTCTCGGTGGCGTTGTCCAGGCAGTGGCTGGAGCCCCAGATCCGGATCACCGTGGAGGTGGCGTCGGCGTGCGCCGTGCCGGCCATGACGACGCCCGGCACTGCCAGGACCGCCGAGGACGCGAACAGGGCCACCCGCTTGCTGACCTTACGCAATTCTTTCCCCCTGATTGGATGGTGATGGGATGAAAGCTCTGCTTTCGGGGATCAGCTTGGCCGGGTGGCCGAGGTGGTGTCGCGTCCTGTTCCGATCAGCGGAACAGGACGCGTGCGGCCAGCGGAAAGCCGGCCGCCGTGACAAGCCGTCGTGAGCCCGTCGTCAGCCTGTCGTCAGCTTGTGGTGAGTGAGGTGTCGTCGAGGACGAAGTTGGTCGTACCTCCGTTGGTGTCGGTCTCGCTGCCGGTGAACTTCAGCTTGATGCTCTGGCCGGCGTAGGCGGACAGGTCTGCCGTGTGCTGGGTGTAGCCCGAGGCCTTGTTCAGGTTGGAGAAGGTGCCGACCGTGCCGAGCACCGTGCCCGCGCTGTCCAGTGCCTGGACGGTGAAGGTGTCCGGCTTGGCCGTGGTGGTGTTCTCAGTGGTGTCGACGTGCAGCCAGTAGGACAGCGTGGCCTTGCAGCCGGCCGGGACGGTGACGGCCTGGGTGATGCTGTCAGTGTCCTTGCTCCCGTTGCCGTCGAACCACGCCACGTACGAGCCCGCGTGCGCCGGTTCGGCGGAGGTGGCCTTGGTGATCGGGCTGAAGCCCAGGGTCGAGCTCTGGGTCCAGCCGGTCGCGCCGGACTCGAAGCCCGGGTTCGTCAGCAGCTGGGCCGGCGAGCAGGTGCTGGTGCTCGGGGTGAAGGTCGCGGTGTAGGTGGTGTCCGCGGTCGGGGTGACGGCGTGCTGCTGCGCGCCGCCGTCGGACCAGGAGGCGAAGGTCTGCGAGGTGCCCGAGGCGTCGGTCTGGTTCGGGGCGTTCAGGTGCAGTTGGTAGCCCGCCCAGGAGGTGACGGTCGCCGGGGTGGTGACCGTGCCGTTCGGGTCCACGTCGTCCTCGGCGATGGCGATCTTCAGCCCGGAGGGCTGCGAGGCGAGGCTGAGGTGGACCAGTTGCGGGTTGAAGTCCTGCTCGGTCGTCTGGGTCACGCCATGGGTATCGGTCCCCGACAGGCAGACCAGCAGACGGCTGTTGCCCTTGATCGCTGAGAACTCTTCCGCCGGGGGTGCCACGAACGACGTCGCGCCGTTGCCCGCCACCGGGTCCAGCACCGGGTGCACGTGGTTGATGTGGAACAGCCACACCTGCCAGGTCAGCGCCGAGGCCGGCAGCGTGGTGCCGGTGCTGTCGACGGCCGATCCGGACGGGGTGTAGGTCTGGCCGACGGTGAAGGTGCTCGTCGGGGTCGGCGAGGCGATGGTCAGGGCCGGGGGCGCGTCGTCGGTGCGGACCGTGCCGGTCGCCGGGGGCGAGGCGGCGCCGGCGCTGTTCCTCACCGTCAGCTTCGGGGTGAAGTTCCCGACGGTGGTGTAGGTGTGGGTGGTCGTCGGGGTGGTGGTGGTCGCCGTGCTGCCGTCGCCGAAGTCCCAGTCGTAGGTGAGCGTCCGGCCGTTGGGGTCGCTGCTGGCCGAGCCGTCGAAGGACACGGTGAAGGGCGGCTTGCCGGCGGTCGTGGCGTGGGTGGAGCAGTAGGTGCCCAGGCCCGTGCCGGCGTTGGTGGTGAAGGAGGCGTTGGGCGTGGTGGTCCCGGAGGTCACCTTGTGCACCGTGCCGCCGATCAGATCCGTGTAGTACAGGGCCTGCTGGGTGCCGGTGCCGCCGAGGTTCTGCGGTGCGAACTCCATGGAGATCGCGGTCGCGCCGGCGGAGAAGGTCTTCAGGCCCGTGCCGCTGGAGCCGGTGGCGTTGATCAGGTACTGGTTCTTCTTCACGTAGTCGCTGAACAGGTAGTCGCCGTTGTAGGCCGGGTTCCAGGCGCCGTTCGGGACGAACGCGCCGCCGGTGATCGACCCCCGGCCGCCGCCCATGTTGTCGGGGTAGGAGTAGTACGGGTCGACGTAGGCCTTGTTCGTCGGGTTGCAGGGCCCCTCACAGATCGGCCAGCCGTAGTTCCCGCCGGCCTTCAGCAGGTCCACCTCCTCGGTGGTGTTCTCGCCGACGTCGTTCACGAAGATCCGGGTCCCGGAGGCGTTGGGGTCCACGGCGATGCGGAAGGGGTTGCGGAAGCCGTAGGCGTAGATCTCCTGGCACTTGCCGGAGGTGATCGGTCCGGTGTCGCACCGGGCGGTGCCGGTGCCGCTGAAGGGGTTGCCGGCCGGGATCGAGCCGTCGGGCTTGATGCGCAGGATCTTGCCGTTGAGCTTGGTCAGGTCCTGGGCGGCCTTGTTCGAGGGGTCGCAGCCCTCCAGGCAGTGCCCGTCGCCGACCGAGACGTACAGGTCGCCGTCCTTGCCGAAGACCAGGTCGCCGCCGTTGTGGAAGCCGTCGCCCTGGATGCCGTCGATCAGCACCTTCTCGCTGCCGGCCACCACGTGGTTCGTGGCGTCCAGGGCGAAACGCGAGACCCGGTTGAAGCAGCTGCCGTTGGTGCTGTGGGAGTAGTACACGTAGATGTAGCCGTTCGTGGCGAACGCCGGGTCGACGGCCACGCCGAGCATCCCGCGTTCGTCCTGGCCGGGCTGCTTGGCGCAGATGAACCCGGACCCGTCCAGGGCCAGGGTCTGCGTGCCGGTCTTGCTGTACGCGTACAGCTGCCCCGGCTTGGTGGTGACCAGCATGCGGCCGTCGGGGGTGAAGCCCAGTCCGACCGGCAGCGTGACGTTGGCGACGACGGTGTCGGAGAACCCGCTCGGCGGCGTCGCGGCCGCGTTCCCGCTGACCGCGTACACCCCGAGCAACGCCAGGGCGGCGGCCAGCGCCGATCTCAGGAAGAGTCCTGTCATCCGTGGTCTGCTCACGATTCGATCTCCTCACTCGGTGTTTCCGGCGGTGTGTGCGCTCCGGGGATCCGCCGCCCTGAGCTGGGTTCGGTCAGGACGGCGGAGACCAGCAGCCGGAGGTCTTCGGCGGCGGATCCGGCGCCCGCCGCCGTGTCGAGGTGGTGCAGGGCCGCGGCGATCCGGCGGCGGGCTTCGCCGCGGTCGCGGTCGCGGGCGGACCGCGGGCCGGGCCAGCCGTCCGCGAGGTCGTCCGCGATCTGGTACGCCGTGCCCAGGTTCCGGCCGAACGCCCGGCACCAGGCGGTGTCCGGGCAGCGTGCGGCCAGCGCGCCGAGTTCGCAGGCCGCGCCGAACAGGGCGCCGGTCTTGCGCTCGGCCACGACGAGGTGCCGAGCCAGGCCGTGGTCCGGCGTCGTCGTGCAGCAGGGAGAAGTCGTGGACCAGCTCGACGGCGACGGCCGCGGGCACCGCGTCGGCCACGACACTCGGGCCCGCAGCGTGCCCGGGAGGCGGCCCACGACCGTGCGGTGCGCGGTCAGCTCTCGTGCTTCGGCGAGAATGCCCATCAGTCCTCGAGTCAAGTTAGGAAAGGTTACTAACTAGAAACGCTGGGGAATATATGAGATACGTTCCGGCCCGTCAAGGGTCTGATTCGATCGCGTTCCGCCCCTCTGCGGCGGCGTTCGCAGGGCGTTGACGCCCCCGGGACCCGGCGCTACGGTGCCATCGAGTTAGGAAACTTACCTAACTATCGGCGGGAGGGCATACCACGATGACGAGTGCGGACGAGGCCCCGGCGACCGGCGTGTGGCTGGTGGGGGCCCGGGGATCGGTCGCGGTGACCGCGATCGTGGGCGCGGCCGCGCTGCGGGCCGGGCTGGCCGAGCCGGTCGGCTGCGTGACCGCCGGGCCGCGGTTCGCCGCCGCGCGGCTGCCCGACTACGCGGACCTGGTGTTCGGCGGCCACGACATCAGTGATGTCAGCATCCTGAAACAGGCCGCCGAACTCGCCGACGACGGCGTGATCCCCGCCGCGCTGCCGGGCGCTGTCGCCGACGACCTGCGTGCCGCCGACGCCGCGATCCGGCCCGCGACGCCGCGCGCCGGCGACCCTCGATCGGCGCGGCAGCGCATCAGCGGCCTGATCGCCGACCTCGAGGAGTTCCGCGCCGCGCGCCGGCTGCGCCGGGTCGTCGTCATCAACGTCGCCTCGACCGAGCCGCCGATCCCGGGCCACCCGGATCACCCGGACCACTGGCGGCTGGCTGATCTGGAAGCCGCCCTGGACCGGGACGACGCGGATCTTCCGGCGAGCTCGGAATACGCCTACGCCGCCTTGCGCGCCGGCTGCCCCTACGTGGACTTCACCCCCTCCACCGGCGCGCGCCTGCCCGCCCTGGACGAGCTGGCCCGCTCCGTCGGCGTCCCCTACGCCGGCAGCGATGCCAAGACCGGCGAGACCCTGCTGGTCTCCGCGCTGGCCCCGATGCTCACCTCGCGCGCTCTGCGGGTCCGCTCCTGGTCCGGGACGAACCTGCTCGGCGGCGGCGACGGCGCGACCCTGGCCGACACCGGCGCCGCCGCCAGCAAGACCGCCTCCAAGCGCCGCGGGCTGGACCGGCTGCTCGGCGCCCCGGTCGAGGGCCGCACCCACATCGACAACGTCCCGGCGCAGGGCGGCTGGAAGACCGCGTGGGACCACATCGGCTTCGAGGGCTTCCTCGGGGTGCGGATGACCATGCAGTTCACCTGGCAGGGCTGCGATTCGGCGCTGGCCGCGCCGCTGGTCCTGGACCTCGCGCGGCTGCTGGCCAGAGCACACGAGTGCGGTGCCGCAGGCGCGTTCACCCCGGCCTCGTTCTTCTTCAAGGACCCGGTGCCGGCCACCGAGCACGACGAGCCCGACTACCGCCTGGCGAACCAGTACGAGGCGCTGCTCTCCTGGGCGCCCTCGGTGGCGGTGGAGCCCGAGCCCGAGGCGGGCTCCTGATGGCCGATATTAGAGCCCTCATCGAACTCGTCCGCGCTCCGGCGGCCTTCAGCGTGCCCGGCGACGTCCTGGCCGGAGCCGCCGCGGCCGGACGCCGCATCGACGCGCGCACTTGCGGAACAGCCGCCGCGTCCGTGTGCCTGTACTGGGCCGGCATGGCGCTCAACGACCACGCCGACCGGTTCGTCGACGTCTTCGAGCGCCCCGAGCGCCCCCTGCCCTCCGGCCGCGTGCACCCCCGGACCGCCCTGGCGCTGGCCTGCGGCCTTACCGCGGCCGGGCTCGGCATCGCGGCGTTGGCCGGGGGAGTACGTACCCTGATCGTCGCCGTGCCCTTGGCCGGGGCCGTGTGGGGATACGACCTGGTGTGGAAGGACGGTCCGGCAGAGCCGCCCGCGATGGCGGCCGCCCGAAGCCTGGACGTGCTGCTGGGCGCCGGTGCCGGCGGTGGCATCGGCGCGATGCGGTCCGCTGCCCCGGCGGCGGCCGTCGTCGGTGTCCACACCCTGGCCGTCACCGTGCTCAGCCGCAGCGAGGTCAGCGGGGCCTCCCGCCGCGTCGCCGCGACCACGGCGGTCCTGAGCGGCGGAGCGGCCGGTGGCGCGCTGGCCGTGCTGCGCCACGACCGCTACGACCACCACGACCACCACGACCGACGCGGTCGCCGACCCGTGCCGGTTCCCCAGCGCGCCCTGGCCGCAGCGCTCGCCGGCCTGTACACGTGGCGCTTCGGCAGCGCGCAGGCCGCCGTCGCCCGGGACGGCCGCGCCGAGACCGTCCGCAAGGCCGTCGGCGCCGGGATCATCAGCCTGATGCCGTTGCAGGCCTCGCTGATCGCGGGGCGCGGCGAACCCCTCGCCGCGCTCCCGGTCGCCGCGGCCGGACCGCTCGCCCGCCGCCTGGCCCGCAAGGTGTCCCCGACATGACGCGCTTCGGCTACGGCACCAACGGCTTCGCCGACCACCGCCTGGAAGACGCGCTCGCGATCCTGGCCGACCTCGGCTACGACGGCGTCGCCCTGACCTTGGACCACCAGCACCTCGACCCCCACGCCGCGGACCTGCCCCGGCGCGTCGCGGCGCTGGCAAGGCGCCTGGACAGTCTCGGACTGGACGTCGTCATCGAGACCGGTGCGCGCTATCTGCTCGATCCGTGGCGCAAACACCAGCCCACGCTGGTCTCCGCCGAGCCCGAGGGCCGGGCGCTGCGCGTCGATCTGCTGACCCGCGCCGTGTGGATCGCCGCCGAACTCGGTGCGCAGGCCGTGTCGTTCTGGAGCGGGACGGTCACAGAAGCCTGCGATTCCGCGCTGACCCTCGACCGGCTCGCGCGCGGCTGCCACATCGTGCTCGCCGCGGCCCAGGACGCCGGAGTCGTCCTCGGCTTCGAACCGGAGCCGGGCATGGCCGTGGACACCCTCGGCCGGTTCGAGGAGCTGCGCGAAGTCCTCGGCCGGCCGGACGGGTTCGGGGTGACCCTGGACATCGGCCACTGCCGGTGCCTGGAGCCGCTTCCGGTCGCCGAATGCGTCGCGCGTGTCGCCGACTGTCTGGTGAACGTGCAGATCGACGACACGCGCCGAGGCGTGCACGAGCATCTGGAGTTCGGGCAGGGGGAGATCGACTTCCCGCCGGTGCTGCGAGCGCTGTCAGAGTCCGGATACCCCGGCCTGGTCTCCGTCGAGCTGCCGCGCCACTCCCACGCCGCCGTCCGGGTGGCGTCCGAATCGTTGACGTTCCTCAAGAAAGCGGCGGAGTCGCCATGACGGGCCTGCTCACGATCAGCGATCTCGAAGCCGTCTTTCTGACCGGCGGGCCGGATCACGCCTGCGAATGGCTCGCGACCGCGCGCGAGAAAGCCGCTCGGGACAAGGACGAACTGCGGACGCTGTTCCCCGCGGCAGCCAGGGCCTGTGGCCGCGCGCCTTTGCCGGACGGCTGGCGCACCGACGATGCCGCGCGGGTGCTGTTGCTGGCATCCTTTCCGTGGCCGGACCTCGATCTGCTTCTCAGTCTCTATACCGATGGCGACGCCGACGAGAAACGCGCGGTCCTGCTGGCCCTGGACCACACCGGCATCGACCTCGATGACAGAGCCCTGCCGATCGTCGAGGACGCGCTGCGGACCAACGACACCAGGCTCATCGCCGCAGCCCTCGGCCGCTACGCGGCGCGCCATCTGAGCCCGCCGGCCTACCGGCACGCGGTCCTCAAATGCGTGTTCTGCGGCATCCCGCTGGCCGCGGTCTCCGGGCTGGACGAGCGCGCCGATGCCGAACTGGCCCGGATGCTCAGCGACTTCGCCGCCGAGCGGGTCGCGGCCGGGCGCGCCGTCCCCGACGAGGTGTGGCCGATCCTTGCCCGATTCCCTGTGCCCTGGAGCCTTTGATGCGCATCTTCGACCCGCACATCCACATGACCTCTCGCACGACCGACGACTATCGGGCGATGGCCGCGGCCGGCGTCCGCGCGGTCGTGGAGCCCGCGTTCTGGTTCGGCCAGCCGAGGACCTCGGTCGGCAGCTTCGTCGACTACTTCGACGGGCTGCTGGGCTGGGAGCCCTTTCGCGCGGAGGGTTTCGGCGTGCGCCACCACTGCGCGCTCGCGCTGAATCCCAAGGAGGCGAATGATCCGCGCTGCCGGGACGTGCTCGACGTGCTCGACCGCTACCTGGCCAAGGACCGGGTGGTGGCGGTCGGGGAAGTCGGCTACGACTCGATGACCCCGCAGGAGGACGAGGTATTCGCGATCCAGCTTGAGAAAGCCCGCCGGCACGAGCTGCCCGTCCTGGTCCACACCCCGCACCGGGACAAGCGTGCCGGGACGATGCGCAGCCTGGACGTCGTGCGGGAGTCGGGCCTGGCGCCGGAACGGGTGCTGCTGGACCATCTCAATGAACTGACGGTGGCACCGGTGCTGGAATCAGGGTGCTGGGCCGGCTTCTCGATCTACCCGGACACCAAGATGGACGAACGCCGGATGGTCGCGATCCTGCGCGAGTACGGGACCGGGCGGATCCTGGTGAACTCCGCCGCCGACTGGGGACGCAGCGATCCGCTCAAGACGCTCCGCACTGCCGAGGCGATGCTCGCCGCCGGCTTCGACGCGGCGGATGTGGACCAGGTGCTGTGGCGCAATCCTGTGGAGTTCTACGGCCAAAGCGGTCGGCTGCACCTCGACGAGCAGACCCGGCCGCTGGCCGAGAGCTTCCAAGGAAGCTCGGTGCGGCGCGGCGAGACGGGGGAGTAGCGGTGCGTCTTCGACATGCCGACGGCACCGTCGTGCACCTCGGCTACTGCGCGAACGTCCATCCGGTCGAGAACCTGGCCGCGGTCCTGGAGCAGCTCGCGGTCTACGCCGAGCCGGTGCGCCTGCTGCTCGGCGCCGACCGGCTCGGCCTGGGCCTGTGGCTGGCCCGCGACGTCGCCGCGGCGCTGGCCGCCGACGCGCGTGCCGTCGGGCAGCTGTCCGCTGAGCTCTCGGCGCGAGGCCTGGAAGTCGTGACGCTCAACGGCTTCCCCTACTCCGGTTTCGGCGACGCGGCGGTGAAGTACCGCGTCTACCACCCCGACTGGTCCGATCGCCGGCGCGCCGAGTACACCATGGACCTCGCCACGGTCCTGGCCGGGCTGCTGCCCGCCGACGCGGCCCGCGGCTCGATCTCGACACTGCCGCTGGGCTGGCGCGACCCGTGGCCGGATGCCGCGCGGGACGCGGCCCGGCGGCACATCGACCTGGTCGGCGAGCACCTCGCGGATCTGCGTGCCCGGACCGGCGCCGCGATCCGGGTCGGGTTCGAGCCGGAACCGGGGTGCGTGATCGAGCGGACGGAACAGGCGGTCCAGGCGCTTGCCGGGCTGGACCCCGCGTACTTCGGCGTGTGCCTGGACGCCGCGCATCTGGCTGTCGCCCACGAGGATCCCGTGCCGGCGCTGAAGATGCTCGCCGATGCCGGGATCCCGGTGGTGAAACTCCAGGCGTCGGCCGCGCTGGAGGCGGCTCAGCCCTCTGATGCGGCGGCCCGGGACGCGTTGTCCCGCTTCGTCGAGCCGCGCTATCTGCATCAGACTCGCGAGGTGGCTGCCGGTGCCTTGTGCGGGACCGATGACCTTGATGAGGCCCTCAAGGGCGATTCTCTGCCCGCGGCCGGGCCGTGGCGGGTGCACTTCCACATCCCGCTGCACGCCGACGTGGCACCGCCGCTGGCCGGGACGCACGACACCTTGATCAGGACCCTGACGGAGCTGTTCCCCGGCGGCGACGCGGTGACCGACCACGTGGAGGTCGAGACGTACACCTGGCAGGTGCTTCCCGAGGACGAACGTCCGCGCGACGCCATGGAACTGGCCGTCGGGATCGCCGCCGAGATGTGGTGGGCCCATACCGAACTTGTGAGGGCCGGCTTGGAGGTGGCGCTGTGACGGTGGTGGTCCTCGACATCGTCGGCCTGACGCCGAAGCTGCTGCGGTACACCCCGGCGATCAGGTCCGTGGCCGACACCGGATTTCAGGCCCCTGTGACTCCCTCGTTCCCTGCCGTCACCTGCACCGCGCAGGCGAGCATGCTCACCGGGGCCGATCCGGCTGAGCACGGCATCGTGGGCAACGGCTGGTACTTCCGCGACCTCGGCGAGCCGCTGCTGTGGCGCCAGCACAACCGGCTCGTCGGCGGCGACCTGTTCTGGCACGCGCTGCGGCGCGAGCGTCCCGGCGCGACGGTGGCCAACGTGTGCTGGTGGTACGCGATGGGCGCCGCGACCGACTGGACGGTGACGCCCCGGCCGGTCTACCGGGCCGACGGACGCAAGGACCCTGATTTCTACGCCCGGCCGCCGGAGTTGCACGACGAGCTCACCTCACGCCTCGGGGACTTCCCCTTGTTCCACTACTGGGGTCCGACGGCGTCGATCAAGTCCACGCGCTGGATCGTGGCGGCGGCCGGCCGGATCCTGGCGGCGCACCGTCCCGACGTCCTGCTGGTCTACGTGCCGCACCTGGACTACGACCTGCAACGCTACGGCCCCGACGACTCCCGGGCCGCCGCGGCCGCCGGCGAGCTCGACATGGCTGTCAGGCCCCTGATCGAGGCCTGCCGGGGGCGCGGCGACGATGTGCTGTGCGTCTCGGAGTACGGCATCACCCGGGCCGCCAAACCGGTGCACGTCAACCGGGCCCTGCGCGCCGCCGGACTGCTCGAGGTGCACACCCAGGACGGCATGGAGTACCTGGACCCCTGGGCGTCGCGCGCCTTCGCGGTCGCCGACCACCAGATCGCCCACATCTACGTCGCCGACCCCGCCGACCTGCCGCTTGCCCGCGCCGCCATCGCCGACCTGGACGGGGTCGACGAGGTGCTCGCCGCCGAGGACAAGCGGCGGCTGGCGATCGACCACGCGCGCGCCGGCGACCTCGTCGCGGTCGCCGAGCCCGACGCCTGGTTCACGTACTACTACTGGCAGCACGACGACCGCGCCCCGGACTTCGCCCGCACCGTCGAGATCCACCGCAAGCCCGGGTACGACCCGATGGAGCTCTTCTTCGACCCGGCGGACCCGAGGGCGGCGAAGATGCGCGCCGCGAAGGCATTGGCTCGGAAGAAGGCCGGGCTGCGCTATCGGATGGACGTGGTGGGCCTGGACGCCTCCGCGGTGCGCGGGTCGCACGGGCGGCTGCCCGACAGTGCGGATGACGGGCCGGTGCTGCTGTGCTCGCGCCCGGAGTTCGCACGGGAGGGGTTCGCCGCGACCGATGTGAAGAGTCTGATGCTGGGGCTGGCATCGGCGAAGTGAGCGCGGCCGTGGCCTCTGGCGGTTCTCGCCGGAGGCCACGGCCGCGCTTGTGGTGGTCGTGGCTCAGCAGGCCGAGGTGGACCCGGTGCTGGAGACCTTCACCTTGCCGCCGGTCGTGGTCTGGCTGGAGGCGACGCAGTACCCGGACACGTTCTGGAAGCCGATGTCATACGGGCTCTTGCTGCCGTGCTGGGCGGTGAAGCCGTTGAAGCTCACCGTGCCGGCCGCGTTGGCGATCACCGCCGGTCGGGCGTCGTCGGCGGTGAGGCGGACCGAGCTGTCGGTGAACTGGATCCCGTCCACGTTGTGCAGGTACCAGCCGTAGGCCGGGCGGGTGCCGATGCTGTTCGGGTTGTAGTCCGAGCTGTTGCTCGGCACCCCGGTGCTCACCGGGCCGCTGCCGCCGGGCAGGGTCAGGTTCACGGCGTCGAAGGTGACGCCGGTGATGCGGTGCGAGGCGTCCAGGCCCCACAAGGTCGGGCTGTACTGGGGCGACTTGGCGCCGGTGCCGGTCACGTTCGTGAACGTGATGTCCGAGATGTGCCCCGGGGTGGGCGATCCGCCGCAGCGAAGTCGGTCGCCGATCTTCTCCATGATCGGCGAGCTGACCCCGGACATCGTGACGTTCGAGTAGTGCACGTCGGAGATGTCCGCGCCGTCCATGCTGACCATGCCCAGGCCGGACTTGCCGGCGCCGGTGATGGCGATGTGGTCGAACGTGTAGTCGGTGAACGGTCCGCAGGTCTCCGAGCCGAACATCAGGGCATTGCAGCACTGCGCGTTCAGCGTCGCGCCGTCCACGGTGACGTGGCCGCTGGGCAGGGTCTGGCCCAGGGCCCAGTCGCTCTTGAAGACCAGGGCGTCGTCGTTGGACGAGATCTTGATATTGGTGATCTTGACGTTGGTGGTGGAGATGATGTTCCAGCCGTCGCGGTTGCCGGCGGTGGCGATGGTCAGGTGGTCGGAGACCACGTTGGTGCAGCCGTTGATCAGGGCCCCGAAGTGGCCGCCGCGGCTCAGGGTGATGCCGCTGAGGGTCAGGCCGGTGCAGCGGGTCAGGGAGATGATCTTGTCGGCCTGGCCGGTCGCCGGGTTACCGGCGATCAGGTGGCCGCCGCCGTCGATGGTGCCCGAGCCGGTGAAGCCGATGTTCGTCAGGCGGTCGCCCCAGATCATCGCGTCGTGGAAGTGGCTGTGTCCGAAGTCCTGGTACTTGTCGTAGGGGTTGGGCTCGGGCGGGTCGTAGGTCTTGGCGGACGAGCCGAGGATCGTCGAGCCGGCGTCCAGCTGGAGCGTGACGTTGCTGAGCATGTGGATGGAGTTCGCCGACAGAAAGGTGCCCGAGGGAACCTCCACGATGCCGCCGCCGCTCGCCGCGTTGGCCGCCGCGATGGCCTTGTTGATCGCGGGGGTGTCGTTGTGGGTGCCGTTGCCGGACGCGCCGTAGGACTTCACGTTGAAGACCGGGAGCGCGGAGTGCGTGGTCGATGCCGATGTCGTCGTGGATGCCGATGCCGATGCCGATGCCGATGGTGATGCCGCCGAAGCCGGCGCGGCCGGGGCGGCCAGGCCGATGGCCAGAGCCGCGGCGCACGCGAGTATGCGGAGTCGCATCAGGTTCCTCCCATTCCTCGGAGCTGCTCGTTCATGATCAGAAAGGAGCCCAGCCCGTGGAAGTCGTTCGTGGCCTGGGTGCGTCCGATGTAGTACGCGTAGTCGCCGACGTTGGTCCCGATCGAGATGGTCGTCAGGTTCGTCAGGCCCTTGCTCAGCGAGATGCGTGCGAGCACGCCGTGGTACGCCTTGAGCGCCACGGCGCTGTAGTGCGCGTCGATATAGCCCTGTTGGGCGCCGCGCGAGAGCGTGTACGCGTTCATGGCCGAGCACGAGGTCTCGGTCCAGTTGCCGGCGCCGGTGGGCTTGTCGATGACCTGGAACCACCGGCCGGTCGCCGGGTCCTGGTACTTCTGCAGGCCGGCGGCGAACGTGGCCAGGTCGCCCAGCAGCGCGGCGCGGCCCGGCTGGGTGGCCGGGACGTCGTCCAGGGTGGTCACCAGCGCCATGCCGTACCAGCCGTTGGCCCGGCACCACTGCTCCGGGGACAGTCCGGTGGCCGGGTCGGCCCAGCTCGCCTTCTTGGACTCGTCCCAGGCGTGCTGCAACAGGCCGTCGGGCTGCTGCAGGTGGGACGTGTAGACGGTGATCTGCTTGACCGCCTCGGCCTGGGCGCTCGGGTCGCCGAACTCCTTGCCGTACTCGTCCAGGAAGGGCACGACCATGTACAGGCCGTCGTCCCACAGCTGGTGCGCGCGCGAGGAGGTGTCGGCGTGCCAGAACCCGCCGTCGGAGGTGCGCGGGTAGGTGGTGAGCCGGTCGCGGATGGTGGCCGCCGCGATCGCGTACCGGGACTGGCCGGTCTCGTGGTGCAGGATGATCAGCAGCCGTCCGGCGAGCATACTGTCCAGGCTGTCGAAGCTCTGGTTGATGGTTCCATTAGGCGTGACGAACCGGTCCACCCACGCCTTCAGATATGCCAGATATGACGGATCGTGGGTGCGCTGGTGGACCTCGTACTGGCCGTAGAGGTACAGGCCGACGGGGTAGGACCAGCCGCCGATGGTGGCCGGGGTGAAGCGCTGCATCGTGGACTTGACCATCGCGACCGACCAGTCGGTGGTCGTCGCGGCCCGGGCCGGGACCGCGCCGGCGGCCGCCAGCGCGGCGGCGAGCAGCAGGAGCACGGAGTGTCGCAGGGCTCGGATGGTGGATCTTCGCATATCAGGACCCTTCTGTCGGGTCGGCGGAATCGCCATACGATATACGATGTATCGGCCCCGGGATTTCCTGTCAAGGTTCCTTACTGGTTTTGTCTCACCGCCACCCTCTAAGGTGGGAGATTAGGTAAACCTAACAACGGAGGTGTCCTTAGTGGCCCGCACCCTTCACCAGTTCGTCGTGCGCCGCACGGAACGCCTGAACGACCACCTGATCCGGGTCCACTTGGGCGGCCCGGGTTTCGCGACGTTCGAGCCCAGCGAGTTCACCGACTCCTACGTCAAGCTGCGCGTCCCCGGCCCCGACGGCGAGACCGTCCGCACCTACACCGTGCGCGCCGTGGACACCGAGGCCGAGACGATCGCGATCGACTTCGTCTACCACGGCGAGGAGGGCGTGGCCGGACCCTGGGCCGCGGCCGCGCAGCCGGGCGATGCCATCGGCCTGATGGGCCCGGGCGGCGCCTACGCCCCGCGCGCCGACGCCGACTGGCACCTGCTGGCCGGCGACATCTCGGCGCTCCCGGCCATCTCCGCGGCCTGCGCCGTCCTGCCGGCCGAGGCCGTGGGCCGGGTCTTCGTCGAGGTCGCCGGCCCGGCCGACGAACTCGACTTCGCCCGCCCCGAGGGCGTGGAGCTCACCTGGATCCACGCCGACGGGGCCGAGCCCGGGCGGCTGCTGGCCGAGGCCGTGCGCGCCGAGCCGTGGCGCGACGGGCTGGTGCACGTCTTCATCCACGGCGAGGCCCAGGCCGTCATGCACGAACTGCGGCCCTACATCCGCAAGGAGCGGGGCGTCCCGGCCGACCGGGCGTCGATCTCCGGCTACTGGCGCCGCGGCCGCACGGAGGAGGGCTTCCGGCAGTGGAAGCGCGACCTCGCCGAGCGCGAGGAGGCGGCGGTCGGGTAGCGCCGGGAAGGCTCAGGGGTTCAGAAGGCTCAGGCGGCCGGCGCCGCCGTCTGGGCCTTCGCCAGCTCCCGCCGGGTCACCTTGACGATGGCCACGAGGAACGCGACCACGAACACGTTCAGGGCGATCGATGCCCAGTCCCCGTGGATGACGCTGTGGATCTGGTCCTGCGGGGAGGCGAAGTCGTTCCGCTGGAAGGCGTTCCGCAGGAACACCGAGGCGACGACCGCTATCAGGTAGACGCGGCTGGTCATTCTCACCGCTGAGTTGTTCGCGACGGCGGCGCACAGCGCGTCGCCGCGCTTGCCGCGCTTGCGCACCGCGATGAGCACACCCAGGAACGACAGGAAGGCCACCGCCGAGACGACGCTGGATATCGTCACGAACCGGTCGGCCTGGTTCGCGTCGTCGAGCGTGCCGGTGCCGCCGCTCAGGAAGTTGTCAGCGAACGATATCCGGTTCGCACAAGCCGCGACGGTCAGAAGCCGCCCGGCGATCCCGGCCGCGGCCAGGCCCACCAGCCAGCGTGCCAGGGCCGGCTTCGACGGGAGCGGGGCCGGCGGGGCCTGGGCCGAGACCGGGCGGCCGTAGGCGTGCGTGCCTCCGTAGACCTGGCTGCTTCCGTAGACCGGCGGCACCGGTGCCGGGTAGGACGGCGTCGGGGCGGCTAAAGGTGCTGCCGGAGCCGGCTGCGGCGCCGGAGCCTCCTGGGCGACGTCGACCGCCACGGTGGGCGTCGTCGGCATCTGGTCGTTCACGCGTGTGTGTCTCCCGAATCGGCGTGGATGGAAACGCAAAGAAGACCACGGGGAGATCAGTTTCAGCAAGGCGCTCCGCGTTACCTCGCTTCGCCTTCGGGCATCACATCTGCACGCAGTAGGTTGTGGTCCGAAAGGCTGCCGACGTTCTCGGTCTGCGCGCCGCGCGTACCGCCGCCACGGACGATGATGTGGTCGATGGTCTGGGCCGGGATGCCCGCGCCGTACGGCCGGGTGGGCGGTGCGTTCAGCGGGAGGACTGCGAGCGTGTATCCGGGGCCAAGAGCGGCTGACACACTGGCGGAGTCACAGTTGAAATCGCCGAGCAGGACGACCGGATTTGTCGAGGCGGTCGTGAGCTCGGCCAAGCGAGCCAGCTGACCGGCCCGGCGTTGGCCGGAGCTCACGTGAGTGGCGACTACGAGCGTGTCGCCGGTCTGGACGGCCAGCAGTCCCTTGCCCGGATCGTCGTCGAAGGCTTCGGCGGCGATCTGGTGGGCCGGCCCGTTCACCACCAGGACCAAGTGCTCGCTTGGGTCCTCTAGTGAGGACGTTCCGTAGCGCGGTCTCGGGACGCGTGGGTAGCGCAGAGCGTGTGTCACACGGTCGGCGGGTAGGGCGTGAACCAGATCGTTGAGTTGGTCGCCGCTGACTTCCTGGAGGGCGATGACCTGCTCAGCGCGCTCCATCAGCCGTGCCGTGATCGCGGCGATCCGATCCGTTTCGTCCGGCCAGTGCCTCAGGATGTCTTCGCCCCAGTTCTCGGCGTGGACGCGGTGCAGGATGTTCCAGGTCGCGACGGAAATCACGAGCCACCCTAACGCCGATGGGGTCAGGGGTGTGTGCTTTGGAACCGACTGGTGGATCTTCAGTGCACCGCGACGATCGCCCCTGCGGTAGGCGAGCGAGCCGAGCGACAGAATCTGGTTAAGCTTCTTGACTCGATCCCTGATTCGCTTCTAGATTCCTCGATGCCTGATTCCGTTCGGTGTCTGGAGGATTCCGAAGTGCGACGTCCCACCCAACGGCGAGTCTGTCTCCTGGCAGCCGCGGCTCTTGTCGGCGGCGCGGTCGCCGTGATGCCGATCAGCGCCCGCGCGAGCAGCGTCGCCGCCCACCCTTCAGCGGCCCCTGTCGCAGAACACGTCTATCCGCTGCCGACCGGCGACCACGTCCGGGTCACCGGATCGGGGCCGGGCGCCAGAGCCGATTTCCTTCCGGCGCCCGGCCATTCCGCCGCCGCCGTGACTTCGAACGTCGGCGGACGGATCGCCGTCGTCCCGGTGGCGCAGATCGGGAGGATCTCCTCGCTGGACGCGTTCGAGGTGGGATCGGCGAGTCCGCAGGCCGCGGCCGTCACCCCGTTCTTCCCGATGACCTCGCTACACATCACGGCCGTGGACCATGCCGGCAAGCCGGTCCCGGCCGCCGAGGTGATCGCGGTGAACACCGACGATCCCGCGAAGGCGAACTGGGACGGGATCATGAACGCCGGGGACGCGCGCATCGAAGTCCCGGCCGGCCACTACAGCGTGGCCGTCGCCGCTTTCGAGACCGACTCGGCGGGCGCCGCCACCGAGACGGACCTGCTCTCGGTCACCGACCTCACCGTGCCGGCCGCCGGCGCCGCCGCCGCGCTGGACGCCCGCACCGCGCAGCAGGTCGCGTTCACCACCCCGCAGCCCAGCACGTTCGCGGCGGCCGTCGCCGGCTGGGACCGCGGTACGGCGGCGCATCAGGACTCGTTGGACGTCGGGGCGCTCGCCGGCACGAAGTTCTTCGTCGGCGGCGCGGCCAAGGCGAAGTACGGGGTGCTGAACTTCTCGATGTTCGGCCGGCAGGCCTCCGGGACCGGCAGCTATGAGCTGGCGTTCCCGAACGACGATCAGGTCCCTGCTTCGCAGACGTACGCCGCTGGTGCGCTGGCGACCGTGGACTCGACCTACGCCACGGATCTGCCGCAGCAGGACTTGACCATGAACGACTTGTGGAACCGCCCCGGCTCGTCCGGCCCGGCCCTTCCCGATCTGCCCGCTGTCACCGTGCACGCGCCGTCGCAGGGGCGGCAGTACATATCCGCGGTCGCCGGGGTGTCCTACGAAGGCCTGATGCTTCCGGCCAGCGCCGACGGCTCCCTGGACGGCGAGTTGGAGCGCGACTTCGTCCCCGCCGCCGGTGAGCACCTGACGTTGGCCTGGCGCGGGACGGTCATCACGCCGGCGCCCTCGACGTATGACGGGCCTTGCTTCCTGTGCCGCGACGGGAACACCCTCAACGGTGTCGACGAGATGGACACCGACGGCTCCGGGGACGTCGGGCAGTGGAGCGACGGACCGACGACGATCACCCAGGACGGCAAGCAGATCTACAGCGGCGGCACGGAAGGCCAGTTGTTCACACTGGCTCTGCCCGCCGCGAAGCACCGCTATGTGTACGCGCTGGACACCACGTACGCCAGCAGCACGACGGCGCTGTCGACGCACACGCAGATCTCGTGGGGCTTCGACTCGGCGCAGGCCGCGGCCTCGACGCCGGTACCGATCCTCTACGCGCGGGCGCGGTTCGTCACCGATGGACACGACTCGGTGCCGGTCGGGACCGGGACGGTCGACATCGCCTTCCAGCACCAGAGCGGCGTGGCCGCGAGCGCGGTGAAGAGCGCGAGCGTCTCAGTGTCCTACGACGACGGCAAGACCTGGCAGCCCACGACCGTCGCGCTCGGCGACGGGCATCAGGTGTCTGCGACGTGGCCGGTGCCGGCCGGCACCAAGGCCGGCTATCTGGCGCTGCGGATGAGCGCCGTCGACGCGGCCGGGAGCACCCTGGACGAGACCGCGCACCACGCCGCGCTGGTCAACGCGCCCGGCGGGATCGCGGTCAGCGGAGCCGGAGCGGGGGGATCGGGCGGGGGAGCGGCCGGGGTGCACGCGGTCTGCCCGAGCGCCGCGGCCGGTCATGTGCGCTGCTTCGCGCTGGCGTCGCAGGTGAAGCCGCTGGCCAAGGGCGCCGCGCTGCCCGACGGATTCGCCCACGCGGCTCTGCTGTCGGCCTATAAGCTGCCGGCCGCCGGCGGTGCCGGACGGACGGTGGCGATTGTGGACGCCCACGACGATCCGCAGGCCGAGTCGGATCTGGCCGTGTATCGCAGCACGTATGGGCTGCCGGCGTGCACCACGGCCAACGGCTGCTTCAAGAAGGTCAACGAGCACGGCAAGACCTTGCCGCTGCCGGCGCACGACGCCGACGACGACTGGAACCCCGAGGTCTCGCTCGATCTGGACATGGTCTCCGCGGTGTGCCCGGCGTGCCACATCTTGCTGGTGGAGTCGGACAGCACGGACTCGTCCTCGCTCGGCACCGCCGAGCAGACCGCGACCGGCTCCGGCGCCGTGGCCGTCTCCAACAGCTGGGGCGGCGATGAGAGCACGCCGGAGCAGGCCTGGAACACCGCCTTCCAGCACCCGGGGGTCGCGGTCACGGTGTCCAGCGGCGACGCCGGGTTCATCCAGGGCGCCTGGCCGGCCTCGCTGAGCACGGTGATCGCCGTCGGCGGCACCAGCCTCACCAAGTCCTCGACCGCCGCGCGCGGCTGGAGCGAGAGCGCGTGGAAGGGCGGCGGCTCGGGCTGCTCGGCCTACATCGCGAAGCCGGCGTGGCAGCACGACACGCACTGCCCCAACCGCACGGTCGCCGACGTCTCAGCGGTCGCGGACCCGGCCACCGGCGTCGCGGTGTACGTCGAGGGCGGCTGGGGCGTGTTCGGGGGGACGAGCGCGTCCTCGCCGATCATCGCCGCGATGATCGCCCTGGCCGGGAACTCGGCGGCACTGACGAGCGCGCAGAGTATTTACTCGCACGCCGCGGACTTCTTCGACGTCACCAGCGGGACGAACGCCAACTGGGACTGCGGCGGGGACTACCTGTGCACGGCGGGGCCCGGCTACGACGCGCCGACCGGGGTCGGGACGCCGAACGGGCTGCGGGGGTTGTAGGACCGTGAGGTGATGGGGAAACCGCTCCGATTCGTGGGTGAGTCGGAGCGGTTTCGCTTGTGCGAGCGGTCCGCCCTCAGTCCGGCACCGGCTCCCCCGCCTCGGCCCGCCGCAGCCACTCGGCGGCCGTCGCGGCGTTGCGTCCGCCGACGCCTGCGCGCTCCATCTGCTCCACGGCCGTCCGCAGGTGTCCGATGGCGTCGTCGTAGCGTCCGGCGAGCATCTCGATCTGGCCGATGGCCAGCGTTCCGCCGGCGATCGAGCGCGGGTCGCCCCACTCTTCGCGGAGCCGCAGGGAAGTGTGCAGGTGCTCCAGGGCCGTGTCGGCGTCGCGCTTCTCGGCGAAGTAGTAGAAGCCCAGGTGCCGGTAGCACTCCGAGCGCACGTAGGCATCAGCGTGCTGATCCGCGAGCGGCAGTGCCTCCCGGTAGTAGGGCATGGCCGTGTCCCAGTCGTGGAGCAGCACCTGGTGGACCAGTCCGATGCCGAACAGCGACTCGGCGGCGCCGGCCTGGTCGCCGATCTCCCGCTGGATCGCCAGGGCCCGCCGGAACAGTGCCTCCTCGGCCTCGGCGTTCGAGGTGTCGCGGTTGTTCTCCAGCGCGCGGTAGTGCAGCACCATCGCGAGCTTGTCCAATGCCGCGGCCTCGGCCCGGCGGTCGTCGTCCGTGACGGCCTGCTGCCGCGCACGCTCCAGCGTGTCCTGCGCCTCGTCGTAGTCGCCGAGGGCGAAGGACGCCGCCATCAGCGATTCGGTGCCGGCGGCGAGGAGTTTTTCAGCTGTGTCACTAATCCCCATCGGTTCAGGCTATCGGCAGGGGTGTTTGCTCGGGGGAACAAGAACCGCCGACCGGTTGTCACCGATCGGCGGTCGAGGCCCCGTGTTGTCCGTTCTGGTTCAGTGCTTGCGCGCGCCCGCGGTCTTGGCCTTGCGCGAGGCGAACATCGCCCCGCCGCCGGCGCCGAAGAACATCAGCGCGACCAGGCTGACCTCGCCGACGTTGGCGCCGGTGTGGGCCAGGGTCGGGGTGCCGGGGGTGGTGGTCGGCGTGGCCGGGGTGGCCGGCGTGCTGGTGCTGCTGCTCGGGGTCGGGGTGCTCGGCGGCGTGCTGGAGGCCGGCGTCGAGGGGTGCGTGGTCGGGCTCGTCGTCGGCGGCGTGCTGGGCTTCGTCGTCGGCGGTGTGGTCGGCGGCGTCGTGGGGGGCGTCGTCGGCGTGGTGACCGGCGGGGGCGGCGGGGTGGCCGCGCAGCCGCCGGCGTCCGAGCCGTTCCAGGCGGCGAACAGGCCGTGGGGCGTGTTGATGCCCTTGTCGTGGTTCGGCACCTGGTGGCCGTTGGTGCCGTCGTACTTCGTCTTGCCGTGGTAGAGGTCGATCTGGCCGAAGCACGGGCCGCCGGGGGTGCCGGGCAGCTTCACCGTGAGCGACTGGGTCTCCGAGCTCTTCGACGCCGTGGTCAGGTGCACGGTGGCGAAGTCCACGAAGGTCTGGTTGCCCGAGGACTCCCAGGTCGGGCCGCCGTCGGCGGTGTAGGAGGCCAGCGAGACGTCGACGCCGCCGGTGCATTGGTCGGCGATCGCGTGCGGCGACAACTGGACGGTGAAACCGTAGACGGGCTCGGCGGTGACCCGGGTGAACGACGAGCTCGCGTGGAACTTGGTGTTGGCGTCCGGCTTGCCGTCGCTGCCGTTCACCGCCCACTGCACGTCGTTGTTGCTCAGGGAGCAGGTGTGCTCCGGCGGCGGCTTCTCGCAGGCGTTGGCGGCGCCGGCGGCACCGGCCAGCGACGCGGCCGCACCGGCGAGGGTGACGAGCGCCCCGCGGCCTATTCGGCTTGTGGTCATGTGTGGTGGCTCTTCTCTGTGCCGGCCCCGGGACCTCGCGGCCGGATCACTTAGTGTGACTGGGTTGTCAGCGGCATAAGTGCTCGTGGACAGCGCTGGAGCATATCGGGGTGTTGAGTCGGACCGGAAGGCAGGTTGAGGGTGACTGAAGGCGTAGATTCTGCGGGGTAACGGCATGCCTTCGGATGATCGGGGACGGCTTGTCCCGGTTCTCCTGAGGGCGCCCGGACCAGCGGTGATGCGCCGTCGGCGGCAGTGCGGCCGGGTGCTTCGCGGATCTGCGTAGTCAATCTACGAAGCTTGTATTAGACGCGATTCCCTTGTGGCGCTTGAGAAATACGTCGCAGTCACGTCCTCACGCCCTCATGCCCTCACGCCTCACGCCTTGGCGTGGATCGCGTGCCAAGCCCGTCCGGTGCCCGGCACGGCCCAGCCGGTGAGGATCTTTGTGGCGGTCTGCTCGTCGGGCGCGGCCAGCAGTATGTCCCGCGCCCCGGCCAGCACCGTGGTGCCCGCGGTCAGCGGGCCGCGGGGGCAGCAGGTGCAGTGGAACGTCAGGCTGTCCACCGGCTCCATCGCCAGCCCGGCGTCGTCGAAGGCGTCCGCCAGCGCGGTCATGTCCCGCGGCGCCGGGGCCGTCACCTGGGCCAGCCAGGTCGCGGTCGGCGACTCCCGCCACAGCGCCAACTCGTCGAAGACCGGGAAGGTGTGGTCCTCGACCCGGCGCTCGCCGGTCGGGGCGCCGTCGTGCACGACGATCTCGCCGAAGCGGCGCCGGCCGTAGGGCACCGACAGGATGCGGGCCCGGGTGGGGCAGATCCGCCGCACCCAGACCACCTCGGCCTCGCCGTCGGGGTCCAGGCGCACCAGGGCCGAGCCGAACCCGTCCTCGATCTCGCCCTCGCCGGGGGACAGCGGGACGCCGTAGTTGGTCCACGCCTCCCGCGCCGTGCCCCAGTCGCCGACCATCGTGGCCGCGATCCCCAGGTTCCACCACGCCGGGCTGCCGGCCGGCTCCCCGGCCCGCAGCGCCGCCTGCCGGCCCAGCTCGTACGCCTTCTGCCAGTTCCGCAGGAACTTGTTGGCCAGCGCCGCGTCGAACCAGAGCTCGGGGCTGATCGGCGTGTCCGGAAAGGCGGTCAGGAACTCCTCGTAGCAGGCGGCGACCACCGGCCAGTCCAAGTCGTCGGCGGCGTTCTCGCCCCGTTGCAGCAACTCCATGGCTTCAGCGCCCGACAGCTGAACCCGGCTCATCTTTCTCCCCTGGCGGTGATCCCTGGTTGTGATCGTGAAGAGAACAGAGTAGCGATCGAAATGATTCGCCTGTAACGCATCGGCCGGGCCCCGCCACTGCTCCTCCGTCAGCGAGTACGAACCAGCTTTCAGGAGGGGATCAGTGTGAGGACCAAGAACGCACTGTCCATCGTCGGGGTCGTCGCCGGGACACTGGGCGCCGTCGCCGTGACCGGCGGCCAGGCCCAGGCGGCCGCGAACCGTCCGGCCGGAGCCGCGCACACCACCGTCTACACCGAGACCAACGCCGCCGCCGGCAACGAGGTCCTCGCCTTCCGCGCCGACGGCTCGGCGGTGGGCGCCTACGCCACCGGGGGCACCGGGACCGGCGCCGGGCTGGGATCGCAGGGGGCTGTGACGGCCGCCGACGGCGGCCGCACGCTGTTCGCCGTCAACGGCGGCTCCGACAGCGTCTCGGAGTTCGCCGTGGCGCCCTCGGGCGCCCTGAGCCTGCTGGGGACCTTCGGGGCCGGCACGGGTCCGGTCAGCGTCGCCGTGCACGGCGACCACGTGTACGTCCTGGGTCAGAACTCTGTCACGGCCTACTGGCGACTCGGCGGCACCCTGGCCCGGATCGCGCAGCGGCCCCTGTCGGCCGGCGCCTCGGGTGCGGCGCAGGTGGCCGTGACGCCCGACGGCGGCGCGCTGCTGGTGACGGAGAAGGGCTCCAGCACGCTCGACGTGTTCGCGCTGGACTTCTTCGGCGTCCCGGGCCCGGCCACGGGGAGCGCCTCGGCCGGCCACACGCCGTTCGGCTTCGCGTTCGGGCGCGGCGGGACCGCCGTGGTGTCGAACGTCGGGGCCGGTGCCGGGGCCAGCTCGGCCAGCGGGTACCAGGTCCGGCACGGCGCGCTGCGCACCACCGCCGCCGCGCTGCCGGACGGGCAGACCGCGGCCTGCTGGGTCGCCGTCGGGCCGGACGGCCGGACCGCCTACGTCGAGAACGCCGGGTCCGGCACCGTGTCGACCTACGCGGTGGCCTCGGACGGTGCGCTGCGCCTGCTCGACGCGACCGCCGCGGCCCCCGGCGGTCACGTCGGCGACCCGGCCGTGTCCGGCGGCGCGCTGTGGATCCTGGACACCGCCAAGGGCCGGATCGACGACGTGCCGCTGGCCGCCGACGGCACGCCCGGGGCGCCGAGTGTCACCACCACCGGGGTCCCGGCCAGCGCGGCCGGTCTGGCGGCGGTGACGCGGTAGGAGCGGCGCCTGTCCATTAGTACCCGAAATCAGTACACGAAGAAGTCCCCGCCTCCGGAAGGCCGGAGGCGGGGACTTCTTCGTTCCAGGTACCGAGGATCGCTCAGCCGTTCCTGGCCAGGACCTGCAGCTGGCTGTACGGGCCGTTGAACACGTCCTGGTCGCCGGGCTCCGAACCGGAGTCCGCGTACTGCCAGAAGGTGTAGAAGCCCCAGCCCGGAGGCAGCGTGCCGCCGCCGGAGGCCGCGTAGTTCGCGATGAACAGCGGGTCGTAGTTCGCGAAGTTCGTGTCGTCGCTGGTGCAGGTGTTCCACCAGTCGGTGGTCGAGTAGATCACCGGGTAGACGCCGGTGCGCGCCGCGTACTCGTTCACGAAGTCCCAGATCCAGCTGGTCATCTGGCTTCCGCTCAGGCCGTAGCACTCCGAGCCGTAGGGGTTGTACTCGATGTCGAGCATCCCGGGCAGGGTGAGACCGTCGGAGGACCAGCCGCCGCCGTTGGTGACGAAGTAGTCGGCCTGCGCCGACCCGCTGGAGTCGTTGGGGTTCGCGAAGTGGTAGGCGCCGCGGATCAGTCCCTGGTCGTAGGGCCCGACGTACTGGTTGTAGAAGTCGGGATTGGTGTAGTACGTGCCCTCGCTCGCCTTCGCGTAAGAGAAGTCGATGTTGGGTGCGATGCCGGCCCAGTCCAGGTTGCCCTGGTAGGCACTGACGTCGATGCCCGGCAGTTGCGGCACCGAGTCCGGCGTCACGGCCGGCCGCGCGGCACCGCGCGCGGTCGGCTCGTGGGCCGGGATCGTGGAACCCATGTGGTCGAGCTGCGGGTGGGTCGCCACCGTGGGGTGCACCGGCGTGTTGTGCCAGGTGGTGTCGACCTTGACCAACTGGCCCGAGACGGTCCGCGCGTAACCCGGGTGCGGGTTCGCCTGGACGACGGGGGCGCCGGCCGCGGCCGTGCTGCCGCCGGCCGGCAGGAGCACCGCCCCGGCGGTGGCCACGGCCAGCGCCAGCACGGCCAGGCGGCGCGAGGAGCGCGCGGACCGGATTCCGAGGGTGGACATCAGGACACCTTCGCCTTAGCCGTTGGCCAGCGCCTGTACACGGCTGTAGTCGCCGTTGAAGACGTCCTGGTCGCCGGCCATGGAGCCGGAGTCGGCGTACTGCCAGATGGTGTAGAAGCCCCAGCCGGCCGGCAGCGTGCCCGCCGAGCCGTTGTAGTTCGCGATCCACAGCGGGTCGTTGTTGGCGAAGGCGCCGGAGTCGCCGGTGCAGGTCGACCACCAGTCGGTGGTGGTGTAGATGACGGCCCAGCGGCTGGTCTTGGCGTGGTACTCGTTGACGAACGAGGACACCCAGCTGACCATCGCGCTCTGGCTCAGGCCGTAGCACTCGGCGCCGTAGGGGTTGTACTCGATGTCCAGCGCGCCCGGCAGGGTCTTGCCGTCCTTGGACCAGCCGCCGCCGTGCGCGACGAAGTAGTCGGCCTGCGCGGCGCCGGTGGAGCCGTTCGGGATGGCGAAGGTGTACGCGCCGCGGATCAGCCCGGCGTTGTAGGCGCCGTTGTACTGCTGGGCGAAGTACGGGTTGGTGTAGTACGTGCCCTCGGTCGCCTTGGAGTACGAGAACTGGGCGCCGGCGGCCTTGGTCGCCGACCAGTTCACGTTGCCCTGGTGGGACGACACGTCGTCGCCGTGGGGGTAGGTGGTGGCCTGGGCCATCGACGGCGCCAGCGCCGCGGTGCCGGCCAGCGCGCCGATCGCCAGCGCCGTGAGGGCGCGGCGCCGGGTGCGAAGGGCGCTGTGCGACGAGATCTTGACCATTGAGCTCTCCTGTGGGGTGAGACCTGATGGTGGAACCACGACGTGGACCGGGAGCGCGAACGCCCGAAGACGCCCCCGTCCTGTGCCTTCGGCGGTGCGGAGCTGTCAGGGTGCTGTTTCGGACCCCGGCTCGCCGCCGTCGGCAATGAGTCAATGTAGCGGGAAAACAACAACAGTCAACGACTGTTTATGAGAATTCTGCGAACTGATGGTTCGCACCGGTGAACACCGCGTGCCCGGCCGCCGCCGCCTCGGCCCCCAGCAGCCGCCGCGCGGCCAGCCAGGCGGCCCCGGCGGCGCCGTCGGCGGCCAGCCCCACCGGCGAGTCCGGCCAGCGCCGGCCGATCGCCGCGGCCACCGCCTGGAACACCGGCGAGCGGCTGACCAGCACCGAGCCGCCCAGCACCACCGGCTCCCCGGGCGCCGGCGCGAGCGTGGCCAGGCTCTCCACCAGGGCCTGCGCCGCCTCGGCGACGATGCGCACCGCCGCCGGGTCGCCGAGCTCGTAGGCGGCCATCACCAGCGGGGCGAGCCCGGCCAGGGCGACCGTCGGCTGCGCGGTCACGGCCCGGACGAGCTCGGCGGCGCGCTTGCGGCCGCGCAGCGTGAAGCCCTCGCCGATGCTGGCGGCCGGCGGGAGCGCGCCGGTGGCGGCGGGATGGACGGGGGCTGACGGGTGCGCGGCGGTCGGGGTGGGGTCGCCTGACTCAGCCTCCTGTTCAGACCTCTGATCCAGCAGTCGCGCCAGCACCGCCGTGGCGAGGTGTGCCATCGGCCGGCGGCCGTCGGCGGCGGCGATGGCGGCACGCGCGGCCTGGCGTCCGATCCAGAAGCCGGACCCCTCGTCGCCGAGCAGCCAGCCGTAGCCGTCGCTGAAGCGGGCCGGCAGGCGGTCGCGCATGCGGGCGGCGACGGCGCCGGTACCGGAGACCAGCAGCGTGCCGTCGGGGGCGGGGGTGCCGGCGGCGAAGGACACGGTGACGTCCGAGACCACCGGCACCGGACAGGTCAGGCCGGCGTCGGCCCAGGCCTGCTCCAGCACCCGCGGCGCCTTCGGATCAGCCATCAGGGTACTGACGCCGGCGAGCCCCACCACGCAGGCCCCGACCCGCTCGCCGGGCACGTCGCCCAGCGCCGCCCGCAACGCCGCCACGATGTTCGCGACGGCGGCCGCGGCGCCCAGCACGGTCGGATTCCCGCCGCCGGCATGCCCGGTCCCCAGCGTGCGCCCGTCGACGGTGGCCAGCACGGCCCGCGAATGCGACCCCCCGACGTCGAGCCCCACCACGCACGGGTCCGCCATGGATGCCGCCACCTCCCGATCGCCCGCCACCGGCCACCGGGCACACCCCTGTGGCGTCATGTGGGATCTTGCCAGAGCGGACACCACAACTCAACGCCATCGCAGACCCTTGACGCCCGCCCTGGGATCTGGGACGCTCCCGGTCTGGGCGGTCGCAGCAGGTGACGGGCGGCGCGGGCGGGGCCGGACGACGCCGGAGACGGCGTCTGGGTTGATGTGGATTCTTGGCACACGCCGCCGCGTACCGAACAAATGGCGGCAGCCTAAGACCAGGTCAGGACGCGTGGGGTGGGGCGCTGTGAAGGCGCGCGGCGGTGTGCGCGCTCATCCGGCAGGCTTTAGCGCATCAGCACAGGGTGCGCGGAAATGGTGCACAACTTCGCTAGACCCGCTGGGCGAGGAGAGCATAGGTCTCATGGTGGGAGTGGATGGTGCCACCAAGCTCATTGATCTTCAATCGGAGTGCCGACAGCAACACCTTGAGGCGCTCAGCCCCGAGTTTCCGGTGATCGCTGACAGTTGCCGCAAGGCCGACCCATTCATCGCTGTCGAAGCTGCGCTCCCACTGGTAACTCCGCATTTCCACCGGCAAGAATGAGGCGCTTCGTTCGAAGAGGTCGTCGCTGGAGGCGTGCACTCGCGGCATGCTCTGTGCCGAATGCCAGACCTGTGTGACTTCCGGCGCATACATGCGGTAAATGGGGTCGAAGGCGGCGCTGACGGCCTCGTCCAATGCCGTCGACGTCCAGAACCGCGCGATGGTCCCACCCGCATTCAGTACCTCGGCGGCTTTGGCGACCCCGCGCTCGGGGTCGATCCAGTGCCAGGCGTCACCGCACGTGATGAGGTCGAACGTGCGCCCCGCCGCATCCCATGACTCGAAGGCGGCAACCTGCACCTCGACGCCATGGCCGCGGGCGACCCGGGCCATGCGCTCGTCCACCTCGACGCCGAGAACGGACAGACCACGTTCGACGAGTGCCACAGCGGCCTTGCCGGTGCCACATCCGACATCGAGAACCTTTGCGGGCCGCAAGCCGGCCAGGTCGTCGATCAACTCGCTGGGATACCTCGGTCGGTACCGGTCATACCGCTCGGCCACGGACCCGAATGATCCGGCCCGCTCGCGATCGAGATGTAGCTCCTGGGGCGACACATCCGGCATGGCACAAGGGTACCGAGCCCGTCCAGCCTGCAAGGCTGAGCCGCCTGCCGCCTGCCGCCTGCCGCCTGCCGCCTGCAGTTCAGCAAAGCTGCCGCCGCCAGCCCTACTCCGCCGCCGCCCCCGCCCCGCCAGCCAGCCGCGCATGCACCCCGGCGTCGATCCCCGGCTCCAGCACCCGTGCCGCCAGCCACGCGGCGCCGACCGCGCCCGGGGCGGCGATCAGCGGGGTGCCGCCGTGGTGTCCGGCCAGGCGGCGCTGGACTTCGGCGCCGATCGGGCCGGGGGCGGTCAGCAGGGAGCCGGCCAGGACCAGGGGTTCGTCGGGGTTGTCGCCGGCCAGGGCGGTGGCTGTGGCCATCAGGAGGCTGACGGCGCGGTCCACGATGCGCTGCGCCACGCGGTCGCCGGCCGTCGCCGCCGCCGAGACCAGTGGGGCCAGGGCCGCCAGGGCGATCGGGGGGCCGTCGTAGACCGCGTCGCGCAGGGCGGCGATCTGCTCGTCGGTGGAGTGCGGGACCACGTCGTCGCCGGTGACCGTGGCCAGGACCGCCGGGGCCAGCAGGGTCTGCTCGCCGCGGCCGTCGAGGGCTGCGAAGACCGCGCGGACCGCCTGGCGGCCGATCCAGAAGCCGGAGCCGTCGTCGCCGACGAGCCAGCCGTTGCCGTCGATGCGGGCGGTGACCTCCTCGCCCTCGACGCGGGCCGCTATCGAGCCGACGCCGGCGATCAGGACCGAGCCGCTGCGGCGCGGGGTGCCGGCCGCGAAGGCGGTCACCGCGTCGGCGACCACGGACACCGGGCAGGTCAGGCCGGCGTCCACCCAGGTCTTGGCCAGGGCCTCGGCGCTGGGCCCCCGGGAGTAGCGCAGGATGCCCGCCGCGCCGACCACCACGCCGGCCACCGAGGCCGGTGCGACCGTGCCCAGGGCCTGGGCGACCGCGTCGCTCAGGTGCGCCACGACGTCCGCGATGGGGAGAGCTGTGGGGTTCGCCAGGGCTGAGCGGCCGCGGCCGATCACTTCGCCGCCGACGGTCGCGACCACCGCCTCCACCAGCGTCGATCCGGCCTCCACGCCCAGCACGACCCCGTTCCGGGTGACGGCGGCACCGGCGGCGTCGGCGGACGCGGCGTCCGGGGTCGGGGCGACGGGTGAAGCCGACGGCATGGGGTCCTCCTGGCGTGGACGTGAAGTCCTGTGGGATCGGTGCCTGACACAGTCTGGCATGCGAACCGGGGCCTGAGAACGGTTCCGGCCAGGTCCGGGACCGGTTACGGGCAGCCTTGAAGCGGGTGGGGCGGCCTTGCGCGGCCCCACCCGCCGAACGAACCGGCGAAGCGCCGGCGCCTCAGGACGTCGAGGGCACCACGTCCACGTCGGCGGCGTTCACGAACGCCATCCGGTGGTTGTACGTGATCAGGTAGTACTGCGTCGTGCCCTTGAAGTCGGTCTGGTCCATGAACGCCGACCCGTCGATGTTGAAGGCGTTGAACCAGTCGCTCTGCAGCAGCTTCCCGTCGGTCACGTACGCCTGCCCCGGCGTCAGCGTGTACTTCGAGGCGATCCGCTGCGAGCGCGGCACGCCCCCGTACCAGGACGTGAACGCCGCCGGGTACGCCGAGGCCTCCGGGAAGGACTCGGTGTAGATCGGCACGCTGGTCTTGCCCGCCTTCGGCACCACCGTCAGCGCCTTGACCGGCGCGGCGGTCAGCGGTCCGAAGTCGTTGTGGAACCACGCCTTCTGGCCGGCGAACCAGATCGCGATCCAGCCCCCGGGCGCCCGGTCGGCCACCACGAACTCCTGCCCGGTGCCGGCCTGGTCGCCCCAGTCATCGGCCTGGGTGGTGCCGGCCGAGCCGTCCGAGTGCAGGTAGGGGTCGGACAGCAGCGGCGCGCTGTCGCTGGGCGCGGTCCGCAGCCACACGAAGTTCGTCGGCTGCTTGGGCATGTTGATGTAGTAGCTCGCCGGGCACGGCCCGTTCAGGTTCGGCCACTCGGCACCGTGGTACGGCCCCGGGTACGGCGTCAGGTCCTGGATGTTCTGGCAGCCGGAGACCACCTGCTGGTTCAGCTGGAACACCGGGTTGATCGCCACGACGTCGGACGTCGGCGGGGCGTCGGGGTGGATCGGCTGGCCGAGCAGGTCCATGAAGTGCGACCAGTTCCAGTACGGTCCCGGGTCCCAGTGCTGCGAGGCGATCCGGCTGTCACTGCTGCCGGGGATGTTGTCGTGTCCCAGGATGTGCTGCCGGTCCAGCGGGATGTTGTACTTCGCCGCCAGGTAGCGCACCAGCGAGGCGGTCGAGTGGTACATCTGCTCGCTGTACCAGGTGGCTCCGTCGAGCGCGTAGCCCTCCTGCTCGATGCCGATCGAGTGCTGGTAGAAGGACTCGTTCGCGCTGTCCCAGGCGATGTCCTCGTCCGGCATCATCTGGGTGACGTGCCCGTCCTCGGAGCGCACCTCGTAGTTCGCCGAGGCCTGGTACGAGGGGTCGTGGAACAGCCACAGCGTCCCGTCGTTGGTCTCCTCGTTGTCGTGCAGGGTGATGTAGCGGATGTCCGTGGTGGCCGGACGGTTCGCCGGGTCGTGCCCGCCGTAGTTCGACTTGTCGTTGGGGTCGAGCTGGTAGAAGCCGTCGGGGGAGTAGCTGCAGTCCAGGTCGGCCGGGCACTCCGGGGCGGACAGCAGCGACGGGTCGTGCACCGGGTCGGCCGGCGGGACCACGCTGACCAGGCCCAGCTTCTTCGCGGCGGCCGGGTCGTCGTACGCCCACGGCTGCGAGGCCAGCGACAGCGTCTGGCCGTCCTGCGTGGTCGCCGACTGGCCGGTGCGGATGGTGGTGAACACGTCGTCGGCGAAGACCTGCGCAACCTTGGTCTCCGAGGCCTCGGCGTAGCGCGCCACGCCGACCGTCCAGGCCGTCAGGTTCACCGACGGGGGCAGAGCGCCGTGGTTGTACTGCTTCTCATAAGACGCCAGCAACGCGGCGCCGGCCCGGATGTTCTGCACGTCGTTGGTCTCGGCCGTGGCCAGGTCGATTCCGGCCAGCGCGGCGGCCTTCGCGGCGGTGTGCAGCGCCGGCGCGTTGAGCAGGTCCGGGGTGCGGAACGTGCTGGTGAAGCCGGCGGAGTTGAGCTCGGCCTGGGTCAGGTTGGTGAGGTTCATCGGGCCGTAGCCGGCCGAGAAGCTCGGCTTGCCGCCGTGCGCCTCCCACAGCGACTCGTTGTACGACACGGACATCAGGACCGGCAGCGGAACACCGAACTCCGCCGAGGCCGCGGCGAACGCGGCCTGGCGCGAGCCGGGGTCGGCCGGGGTGGAGGGACCGGCCGGGGTGCCGGTCGCCGCGGCGCTGTGCGCGGCCGGCACGAACGCCGCGGCCGCCGCGACCAGCGCGGAGGCGACCACGGGTATCAGGGCTCTGCGCCTGCGGGGGCGTCTCATGGGGCTCCTTCGTCATCGGAGGGGGTGGGAGCGTTCTGTGGTGCGTGCGGTGCGTGCGGTGCGTGTGGTGTGTGCGGTGCGTCGAGTGCGTTCGGTACGTTCAGTGCGTCTGGTGCGGCCACGCCCAGCAGGTCCGCGGCATGGCAGGCGGCGTGCCGGCCGGTGGCGGGCAGCGGCTTGGGGTCCTCGGTCCGGCAGCGCTCAGCCACGCCGAGCTGCTCGGCCTGGCCGGAGGCCACCAGCGGGCAGCGCGGATGGAAGCGGCAGCCGGCCGGGATGGCGGCGGAGTCGGGGGTCTCGCCGGTCAGGATCACCGGATCCTGACCGGACTCGGCGACCACCGACAGCAGCGCCTTGGTGTACGGGTGCTTCGGCGCGGTGAGGACCTCCTCGACGGTGCCGGTCTCCACGATCCGCCCCAGGTACATCACCGCGACCCGGTCGGCGATGTTCCAGGCCAGGCCCAGGTCGTGGGTGACGACCAGCGCGGACAGCCCGGTGCCGGCGCGCAGGTCCAGCATCAGCTTCAGGATCTCCCCGCGCACCGAGGCGTCCAGGGAGGCGACCGGCTCGTCGGCGACGAGCACCTGCGGATCCAGCACCAGCGCCCCGGCGATCACCACGCGCTGCCGCTGGCCGCCGGAGAGCTGGTGCGGATGCAGGGCCAGGAAGCGCTCCGGCGGGCGCAGGCCGGCGCGCGAGAGGGCGTCGGCGACCTTGGCCTTCTCGTCGGGGAAGCCGCCGAGGGCTGATTTCCCGTGGATGCGCAGGCCTTCGGCGACGGCTTCGTAGACCGTGCGGCGCGGGTTGAGCGCGCCGGCCGGGTCCTGCAGGACCAGCTGCACACCGCGCCGGTAGGCCTTCAGCGCCCGCGACTTGTACGACACCGGCGCGCCGTCATGAAGCACCTGACCGGCCGTCGGCACGACCAGACCGGTCAGCGCCCGCGCCAAGGTGGACTTGCCGCAGCCGGACTCGCCGACCAGCGCCACGATCTCGCCCGGCGCGATGTCCAGGTCGACGCCGTCGACGGCCCGGGCCCGGCCGCGGCCGTGGCGGGACCGGAAGGTGACGAACAGGTCGCGAACGGACAGGACGGGGGGCGTGGCCGCAGCGGCGTTGTCAGTCGGGGCTTGGCCGGGCACCGGGGCCGGCTCGGCTGCGGGGTCGTGCTGCGCCGCGCTGGTGCCGGGCGCCGCCGTGTCTTCCATCTCAACCTCCGGACTCACAACGCCTCCCGCGCAACGTCCATCCGCACACACGCCGCGCTCCGTACGTCCCCGTCCCCGCCCGCGTCCCCGGCCGCGACCAGCGGCGGCTCGGCGGTCAGGCACTCCTCGGCGGCGATCGGGCACCGCGGCGCGAACGTGCAGCCCGCCGGCAGGTGCGCCGGGTCCGGCGGGTCGCCGGGCAGGCCGCGCGGGCCTCGGCGGGAGGCCGGGTCGCCGATGCGCGGGAAGGCGTCGGCCAGGGCGCGGCCGTAGGGGTGCCGGGCGTCGGCGAACACCTCGGCGGCCGGGCCCTGCTCGACGATCCGGCCCGCGTACATCACCGCCAGGCGGTCGCAGTGCTCGGCCAGGACCGCCAGGTCGTGGCTGATCATCAGCAGGCTGATGCCGTGCTCGGCGACCAGCTCGCCGATCAGGCGCAGGATCTGCGCCTGGATCATCACGTCCAGCGCCGTGGTCGGTTCGTCGGCCACGATCAGGCGCGGCGAGCAGGCCAGCGCCATGGCGATCATCACGCGCTGCCGCTGGCCGCCGGACAGCTCGTGCGGGTACGCCGCGGCGCGCGCCGCGACCAGGCCGACCTGGTCCAGCAGGGTGGCCACCCGGCGGTCGGCGGCGGCCCGGGACACCGTCCTGTCGTGCAACAGGATCGGCTCGGCGATCTGGTCCCCGACCCGGCGCACCGGGTTCAGCGAGTGCATCGCGCCCTGGAACACGATCGAGGCCTCGGCCCAGCGCACCGCGCGCAGCCGGCCCCAGGTCATGGCCTGCACGTCCTCGTCGTCCAGCAGGATCTTGCCGCTCACCTCCGCCGACTTGGGCAGCAGCCGCAGGACCGCGCCGGCCAGTGTCGACTTGCCGCAGCCGGACTCCCCGGCCAGGCCCAGCCGGCCGCCGGCGGGCAGCGCGAGGTCCACGCCGCGCACCGCCGGGACCGGGCCGGCTGCTGTTTTGTAGGAGACGCTCAGGTCTTCCAACCGGAGAACGTCGTTCATGAGGCCTCCTGAAGCCGCGGGTTCAGCACCTGCTCCAGTGCTCGGCCGACGAGGGTGAAGGCCAGCGCCACCGCGACGATCGCGGCGCCCGGCGGCAGCAGGATCCACCAGTCGCCGGCGCTGACCGCGCCGACGTCCCGGGCCAGCTGCAAGGTCGTGCCCCAGGACACCTTCGTGGGGTCGCTCAGGCCCAGGAACGCCAGCGTGGCCTCGGTGAGGATCGCGGCCGACACCGTCAGCGTGGCCTGGGCCAGCATCAGGGGCATGACGTTGGGCAGGATGTGCCGGCGCATCACGTGCCAGTGCCCGCCGCCCAGCGCCCTGGCCCGCTCGATGTACGGCCGGGACTCCACCGACAGCGTCTGGGCCCGCACCACGCGTGCCGTGGTCGGCCACGCGGTCACCCCGATCGCCACCACCACCGTGCTGACCCCCGGAGTGAGCACCGAGGCCAGCGCGGTGGCCAGCACCAGCACCGGCAGCACCAGGAACCAGTCGGTGACGCGCATCAGCACCGTGTCGACCCAGCCGCCGAAGTGCCCGGCGGTGACGCCGACCAGCGCCCCGATCCCGACCGCCAGCAGCGTGGCCAGCAGGCCCACGGTCAGCGAGATCCGCGCGCCCCAGATGGTGACGGCCACCATCGAGCGGCCGTAGGCGTCGGTGCCGAGCAGGAAGTGGCCGGAGGGCGCCTGGCGCGGCGTGCCCGGCGCGAACACCGCGGACAGATCGTTGCCGGAGATGAACAAGGGGGCTGCCAAGGCCACCAGGGCGGTCAGGACCAGGAAGGCCAGGCCGGCCATCCCGGCGCGGCGCCGGCGGAAGTCGGCTATCACGAGGTGCGCACTCTCGGGTCGAGGATCGGGTAGAGCAGTTCGGCCAGCAGGTTCATCACGATCACGGCCGCCGAGAAGAAGATGAACAGGCCCTCCAGCAGCGGCTGGTCCGGCACGGTCAGCGCCTCGTAGAACAGCGATCCCAGGCCCGGCCAGGAGAAGATGGTCTCGGTCAGGATCGAGCCGGACACCGCGGTGCCCAGGTTCAGGAACACCAGGGTGACGGCCGGCAGCATCGCGTTCGGCACGGCGTGCTTGCGCCGGACGTCGTCCTCGCGCAGGCCCTTGGCGCGCGCCGTGGTCAGGTAGTCGGCGCCGACCTCCTCCAGCAGCGTGGCGCGCATGGTGAGCAGGTACTGCGCGTAGACCACCGCGACCAGCGTCAGGCAGGGCAGCACCAGGTGCCGCAGGTGGTCCCAGATCGAGGGGAGGAGCCCGTGCACGTTCGGCGAGTTCATGCCGCCGGTCGGGAACATGCCCGGGATCGGCCCGAAGCCGACGCCGAACACCACGATCAGGATCAGCGCCAGCCAGAACGTCGGCATCGACCACAGCACCAGCGCGATGCCGGTGTTCGCGCGGTCGGCGCGGCCGCCGTGCTTCCACGCCGAGCGCACGCCGATGCGCAGGCCCAGGAACGCCGCGATCAGCGTCGCGGTGCCGACCAGGTAGACGGTGGCCCACACGTGGCTGCCGATCAGAGCGCTGACCGACGTCTTGTACTGGTAGGAGGTGCCCAGGTCGCCGCGGGCCACGCGCGCGGCGTAGTCGCCGAACTGCGCGATCAGCGGCTTGTCGATGCCGAACTGGTGGCGCATCGTGGCCATCTGGGCGGCGCTGACCGGATGGCCCCGGGTCAGCGCCCGCACCGGGTCGCCGGGGATGACACGGAACAGGAAGAAGCCGGTGAACACCACGGCCAGCATGCTCACCAGCGCGCCGGCCAGGCGGCCGACGACGTAGCGCAGGGGGATGACGGGGCCGCGCCGCCGGGGCGCCGCGGCCCCGGCCGGAGCCGGAGGAGGGGACGCGGCGTCCGGCAGGGCGGAAGCGGTGATCGACACGTGCGCTACTCGCGTTCCTCGGCCGTGGCGCCGCGGCGCCGGCGGGTCAGGACCAGGGCACCGCCGCCGCCGATCACCACGATCGCGATCACGATGCCGGCGATCAGGCCGGTGTTCGAGCTCGACGAGGAGGAGGAGCCCGAGGAGGCGGCGGCGGGCTTGGCGGACCAGAAGGCCCAGTAGCCGTCCTGGCCCCAGTACAGGCCGTTGGGCTGCGGCTGCTTGTCCATGGAGCCGATGACGTCGGACCGGTAGGCCTCCAGCACGTTCCCGTAGTACAGGACGTTGACGTAGGCGTCGGTGTAGAGCGTCTGCTCCATCTGCTTCACGTCGGCGGCCCGGGTGGCCGGGTCGTATTCGGTGATCTGCTTCTGGTACAGCGCGTCGTAGTTCTTGTCGCAGATGAAGTCGTCGCCGTTGAAGGTCTTGCCCGGGGCGGTGGGCCGGCCGTCGCACTTCTGGATCGACAGCACGGCGTCCGGGTCCGGGTTCTCGCCCCAGCTGTCGAAGGCCAGGTCGAAGGTGCCGGCGGTCTCGGTGTCGGCGAGCTTGCCCTGGTCCATGATCTGGGTGGTGGTGGCGATTCCCACGGCCTTGAGCCAGTCGGCGAGGTACGCGGCGTTCTGGGTGTCGTCGGGCCGGTTGCTCTCACCCATGATGCGCAGGGTCAGCGGCTTGCCGTCGGGGGTGGTGCGCATCCCGTTGGAGCCCTTCTTGTACCCGGCGGCGTCCAGCATCTGGTTCGCCTTGTCCGGGTTGTAGCTGTAGGCCGTGGACGGGTCGGGGTCCCAGTGGTAGGCGGAGAAGATCGGGGCTATGTAGCCGCTGCCGACCGTGCCGTACCCGCCGAGGGTCTTGGCGACCAGCGTCTTGGTGTCGATCGCGTACATCAGCGCCTGGCGGAACTGCTGGTTCTGCAACGCCGGGTTGCCGTCGCCGAACGCCTGCCCGCTGGTGGTGGTCGCGCCGGGGTTGACCGCCAGGGCGTAGAATCGCTTGCCCTGGGCGTTGTTGGTGGCGATGTCCGACTGGCCCTTCAGCGCGTCGTACTGCGCCGGGGTCAGGCCGCTGACGAAGTCGACCTCGCCCTTCTTCAGGGCCTCCACCTCGGCGTCGGCGTCCTTGTAGAACTTGAACACCAGGTGGTCGAAGGCCGGCTTGCCGCGCCAGTAGTTCGGGTTGGCGTCCAGCGTGAGGTACTGGTCCTTCTGGTAGCCGGTGAGGATGAACGGCCCGTCGCCGACCACCGGGAACTGGGTGTCGTTGTTGAACGTGCCGATGTCCGCCACGTGCGAGGCCCAGACGTGCTGCGGCACGATCGGGACGTCCAGCGCGAGCATCGTGGACTGCGGCTGCTTCAGGGTGACGACCAACTGGTTCCCGGTGGCCGTCACCTTGGAGAAGTTGGCGACGAAGTTGCCGTTCGCGGTGGCCGCGTCGGCGTTGGTCATCATCAGGTTGTAGGTGAACGCCACGTCGGCGGCGGTCACCGGCTGCCCGTCGGACCACTTCATCCCGTCTCGGATGGTGAAGGTCCAGGTCAGCTTGTCCGCCGAGGTGGTCCAGGACGTCGCCAGCGCGCCGATCGCGTGGTCGTCGGTGGCGTCGTAGTTCGTGAGGAAGTCGTACATCAGGCGGTGGATCTGGGTGGGCAGCGCGCGCTGGGCCAGGAACGGCGAGAGCGAGTCGATGCTGCCGGTGGTCGCGACGGTCAGGGTCTTGCCGCTGCTGGCGGCCGAGCTCGGCGCCGCCTGGGCGTACGAGGTCTGACTATGGGTGCCGCGCGCCTGGGCCGGCCCGGAGGCGGCCGCGGCCGGGGCGCTCAGCACCGCCGCCCCGGCCAGGGCCGCCGCCAGGGCGAAAGCGCGTCGTCGGGGGTTCGGGAAGGGCATGGCGTCCTCACAAACGGTGTGGTGGTGCCTTGCGGTGTTGTGGTCTCACGCCTCATACAGCGACACCGTGGCGCCGAGTGTGGCAATTCCTTGAGGAGTCGTCAAGAGTCCACGCATTGTTCGGCCAAGAAACCACATATTCCCCAGCTGATGGCGGAGGTCGGACGACCAGCGGCGGTGAACCCCACTACGCTGAGGGCAGCGCGCGACCGCGCGCGTCCGCCCCGGCCAGCTGTGGAGTCCCGACCGATGAAGGAAGAACTGCTCGACGCGGTCCTCCCCGAGGAGCGCCGCCTGCGCATCGCCGCACAGCTGCGCCGCGACACCCGGGTCCGCGTCGAGGATCTGGCCGCGCGCTACGGCGTCTCCGGCGAGACCATCCGCCGGGACCTGCAGGTCCTGGAGGAGCGCGGCATCCTGCGCCGGGTCTACGGCGGCGCGGTCGCGCAGGAGTCGCGGGGCTGGGAGCCCGGCGCCGACGAGCGGGCCATCGCCCGGCTGGACCCCAAGCGCGCCATCGCCGCCGCGGCCGCCGCGCTGGTCGAGCCCGGCGAGACCCTGGTCTTCGACCTGGGCACCACGGTCGCCGAGACGGCGCGCGCACTGCCGGCCACCTTCAGCGGCCGGGCGCTGTGCGTGGCGCTGCCGACCGCCGCGGAGCTCGCCGGCCGCGAGGGCGTCGAGGTCCACCTGGCCGGCGGGCAGGTGCGGCGCGGCGACCTGTCGTGCGTGGGCCCGGGCTCGGAGAAGTTCTTCGAGCGCTTCTTCGCCGACCGCGCGTTCATCGCCGCCTCCGGCGTGCACCTGAAGGCCGGGGTGACCAGCGAGCAGCTGGAGGAGATCCCGGTCCGGCAGGCGATCCTGGGCCAGGCCCAGTCCGTGTACGTGCTCGCCGACGGCGCCAAGCTCGGCCGGGTCGCGGTCGGCCGGGTGTGCCCGCTGTCCGCGGTCACCGCGATCGTCACCGACTCCGGCGCGGACCCGGACGCGGTGCGCGCGCTGGAGCAGAGCGGGACCCGGGTGATCGTCGCGCCGACCGGCTCGGAGCTGGACTGACCCTCCGGGCTGGACTGACCCTCTGGGCTAGACTGACACTCAGGGTTTTGAGCAAGGCGGGTTTCCCAGCAAGGCGAAGGCCCCGGCGGACTGCGGTTCGCCGGGGCCTTGTCTGCGGGGGCTGTTACACGCGCGTCACCATGTCGGGTTGTTCGGGTCCGCGACCGGCGGCAGCGCCATGTCGTGCGGCTTGTACAGGTAGGCCACGCCGCCGGAGCCGTAGCCGGTGGTGCCGTCCGAGCGGGTCCAGTACGTCCGCTCCCAGATGTTCTCCAGCTGGCTGCGCTGGTAGACGTGGTGCACGGCGGCGTCCGAGGGCGAGAACGGGTCGTCGACGACGAAGTCGCCGGCCGCGGTGAACCCGGCGACCACCATCAGGTGCCCGGCGGTGCCGTAGCCGGAGCCGGTGAGCTCGCCGTTGTCGAAGGCCACGGAGATGGCCACCGGGATGCCCGCCTTGACCAGCGTCTCCAGGTCGTCGACCGAGGGCAGCTGGACGACCTCGGCGTCCAAACCGTAGTGCGCGGCGTAGGCGGCGTTGAAGGGCCAGTTGCCGGTGCCCTGGTAGGCGTAGTCGTACGTCGAGCGCGCCGCGTAGTCCACGCTCGGGTCGGCGTAGGACGGGTCCACCCAGGACATGTCGGCGGCGGTGGGCCCGTCGCCCCAGAACTCGGTGATCATCTCGCTGGAGGTCGGGCTGCACCAGGCGTCCCCGCCGCCGCCGTACTGGCTGTACTGCCCGACGTGGATCTGCTGTGAGTACTGCGGGACCGCGAGGTCCGTGCCCTCGGCGCCGCCCAGCGGGCTCGGGGTGACGCTGCTGCGGGCCGGCACCGCCGAGGCGAACGCGCCGAGCTGCCACAGCCGCGGGCTGGCGGTGCTCGTCGGCAGCCGGTACAGCGTGGCCCGCAGCCGGTAGCTGGTCAGCGTGTGGCCGGCGGCGGCGTTGAAGGTGTCGGTGTCCACCTGGCCGTAGGCGCCGGCCGAGGGGCTCAGCGAGGTGCGCGCGATGTCGGTGTCGCCGGAGGCCCAGTTGCCCATGTCCAGCCAGCCGGTCTGGTGGCCGTCCTCCATGGTGGCGTTCAGCTCGACCTTCAGCCAGGTGCCGGCCGGGGTCTGCGCGTCCCAGGAGGAGACCAGCTCGGTGGCGCCGAAGCCCGGCGTGTAGGACGGCGAAGTCCAGGTGCTGTAGGCGTAGGTTTTGGTGGTGTGCAGATACGGGTCCTTATACCGGAGCGAGCCGACGGTACTTGAGATCGCGATGCCCTGCCGGTCGCCGGCCAGCGCGGTGACGCCGGAGGCGGTGCCGGACTGGAAGTCGGCCTGCGTCGTCCACTTGTGGAAGTTGACGCGCTCGGCGGCGGTGGCAGTGGCGGCGGCGGGGCGCGCGGTGGCCGCCGCGGCCGCGTGCGCCGGCCCGCTCGTTCCCGCGCCGGTCAAGCCGGCCGCGATCAGGACTGCCGTGCTGGTCAACGCTCTGGCGGCGCGCGAGGTGTGCATGGCTGCCTTTCGGATGCTCCGTGGTCGGCTCCCCGAACCGGGAGTGTGGCAGTCACCCCAGCACCCGTCAAGAATCATCTTGGTTTCTTGTTGATTTCACGTGACAAACGGCGGCGTCAGTCGCACCATGTCCCCGGGAGTCGATCCGGACTCTGATACACGGGACCCCACAACCGGACGGTGATCGCGACAGATGATGAGACGGGATATGAGCAGGCGGCCCACCAGAGCCCGCAGGCGCCTGGCCGGCGTGCTGCTGGCCGTGGCCGCGCTGCTCAGCTACGGCCTGAGCGGTGCCCCGGCCCAGGCCGGCACGCAGTCCGGCAGCGTCACGGCGGCGTTCGCCGGGGCGTCGCACACCTACGGCGTGCCGCAGCAGGTGCTGGAATCGGTGTGCTACCTGGAGGGCCGGCTCAGCGCCCACGGCGGGCAGGCCAGCGTCGACGGCGGCTACGGCTGCATGAACCTGGTGAAGAACGACAAGACCGACACCCTCGACCAGGCGGCGAAGCTGACCGGGCTGAGCGTGTCCGCCCTGCGGCACGACACCGCGGCCAACATCCGCGGCGGCGCGGCGGTGCTGCGCGCCGAGGCCCTGGTGCTCGCGCCGAAGCTGCCGGCCACGCTGGCCGGCTGGTACGCGCCGATCGCCGCCTACAGCCACGCCTCCTCGCGCTCGGTGGCCGGGATGTACGCCGACGCCGCGTACCAGCTGATCCAGGGCGGCTTCAGCGGCACGGCCGACGACGGCTCGCGCATCACCCTGGCGCCGCAGGCGGTCACGCCGGACAAGTCCACGCTCGGTTCGGTGCCGCTGGCCCCGGCCGCGCTGCCGACCGGCTGCACGCAGGACAGCAACGTCGACTACCCCTCGGCGATCGACTGTGTGGTGCCGACGACATATGACTGCAACGTCGTCAGCGGGGCGTGCACGTACCAGAGCTCGAACCGGCCGACGAGCTACGCCCTGTACGACGTGACCATCCACGACATCGAGGGCACCGCGGCGGACGCGATCAGCACGTTCCAGGACATCAACAGCGGTGTCAGCGTGCACTACGTCATCGACAGCGACGGCACGGTCTACCAGACGCTCAGAGAGAAGGACATCGCGTACCACGCGGGGAACTTCTGGTACAACGAGCACGCCGTCGGCATCGAGCACGCGGGCATCGACGCCACCGGCTACCAGTGGTACAACGCCACCGAGTACCTGGCCTCGGCCAAGCTCACGGCGTACCTGCTGAACAAGTACAACATCCCGCTGGACCACGCCCACATCAACTCGCACGGCACCACGCCCTCGCCGACCACCGGCACCTCGCCGAACCACGTCGACCCGGGCAAGTACTGGCTGTGGGACTACTACTTCGGCCTGATCCACTCCCTGGGCGTTGCCTACCCCACCGGCAACACCCCGGCCGCCGGCCTGTTCCGGGTCAACCCGAGCAGCGACCAGTCGCCGCTGGGCCCGAACGGGACCGAGACCACCGCGAACAACAGTTTCTTCACCCTCTACACCGGTCCCAGTACGAAGGACGCGGTCATCCCGGGAGCCCCGGGCGCTGATTCCACGGACGAGACCACCAACGTCGAGACCCAGATGCCGTACTACTCCCTGGCCTCCCAGCCCGACCAGGCCGGGACCGGGATGACCATGTACGAGATCTGGTACGGCGAGAACGACCGGCTGTCCAACTCCACGCCGAGCTACTACGCCGACGCCAAGAAGGCCTGGCTGGCGGTCCCGGCCGGGTCCGCGGTCCCGGTCCACTCCTACGTGGTGAGCCTGAAGCCGGCCACGAAGAACGGGACGATCGGCATCTACGGTCGGCCGACCACGAGCTCGGCGGACATCATCGGGACGGCGCCGAGCGGCTCGGAGTGGGCCGCTCCGAAGTCGGTGTTCGAGGACGGCACGCAGAACCTGTGGTTCGGGATCGACTACAACCACCGGGAGGCGTGGGTGCCGAGCTCGGAGGTGACCGTCGTCGCCTGGTACTGATCCGGTACTGATGACGACTGATTGATCGAACCGGCGCGGTGGCGTGGAATGTTGTGTTCCGCGCCACCGCGCCGTTCGCGCTCAGCCGCGCCGGGTCAGGACGATCGTGGACAGCAGGTACGTGCCGCCGAGCACGGCGCACAAGGTCGTCCACGTCGCCGTGTCCTTGCCGCGGATCAGCGCGATCAGACTGCCGCCGACCAGGACCAGGGCCAGCACGTACATGGTCAGCGCCGCCGCCCGCTGCTCGATCGACCGGCGCCGCTCGTCGCCGCTCTCGCCGCGGAGCAGGGCCACAGCCTCCGAGCGCCGCGACCCGAAGACCAGGACCGCCGCGTAGGCGAGCATGATGACCAGGCCCGAGACGGCCATCGCCACGTTGTGGTGGCCCAGGTAGATCGCCAGGTACGCGCCGCCGAACGCGGTCGCCGCCACCGGCACCGTCCACGGTCCGCCCCGGCGGGTCCGCTCTCGGCCGCTTCGCTCCTGGCCCCCGCCAGCGTCCCTGTCAGCATCCGTCGACATGGAACATCCCCTCCACCGTTGTGCCGAAATACCTCGCTATGCGGATCGCCAGGGGGAGCGAGGGGTCGTAGCGGTTCTGCTCGATCGCGTTGACCGTTTGCCGCGACACCCCGAGTGCCTGCCCCAGGTCCTGCTGCGACAGTCCTTTGGCCTGTCGCAGGGTCCGCATGTCGTTCCGCATGAATGGAAAGTACGCTTTACATCGCGGCGGCGTCAAGCGTGCTTTACATCGCTCTACGGAGCGCGTAGTCGATCACACGCCGGTTACTTACGTGGTCGCGCAACCTTTACGCCTCGCTTCCGCCGGACTACGGTGAGGGCGTGTCAGGACGTGGATTTCGCCCTCCCGACCCGGCTACTACCGCGCACCGTGCCTACCGGCTCCTGGCCCGCGGCCGGCCCGCCGCGGCCGATCCCATCGCCGGTCCCGTGGCCGATTCTGTGGCCGATCCAGCAGCCGATCCCGTGGCCGCCGTCGCCTCCGGCCTCGACGTCCCCGAGGACCAGGCGCGCGCCGGGATCCAGTGGCTGGGAGAGCGGCGGCTGCTGGCGCCGGACGGCGACGGGGTCGCGCTGCCGGAGCAGGCGGTGCTCGACGTGCTGGCCCAGGCCAGCGGCGGGCTGGGGCGGATGGCCGAGGAGGTCGAGCGCTGGCGCTCCACCGTCTCCGATCTTGCGGACCTGGTCTCCGGGGCGCCGGCCGGCTTTGAGTCCGAGCGCGTGGACGTCCTGCGCTTCACCGACCGCGCGGCGCTGCGGCGCTGGCTGGACGAGCGCGCGCTGCTCAACCGGCGCGACGCGGTCGCGATGCACCCCGCGCTGGCGCCTAACGACGTGCTGCGCGAGAGCCTGAAGGTGGACCTGGGCCTGCTCAAGCGCGGAGTCGGGTTCCGGATGCTGGTGTCCAGGACCGCGGCGCGGCGGCCCGGCGCCGCGGCCTATCTCAGCGCCCTGGAGAAGGACGGCGGCCAGGTGCGCGTCGCCGACGCCATTCCGCTGCGGCTGCTGGTGCTCGACGGCTCGGTGGTGGTCACCCCCGGCTCGGAGGCGGAGCCACCCTGCGACGTGGTGATCCGCAGCGAGGTGGTCGGCCGCTGCCTGCTGGCGGCGTTCGACCACCTGTGGGTCGGCGCGGAGAAGTACGCGACGTTCGCCGGTGCCGGCGGCGACCGGGACGAGGAGCTGACGGCGGTGCACGTCCGGCTGCTGCGCGCGCTGGCGACCGGGGCCAAGGACGAGGCCATAGCGCGGCAGTTGGGGTGTTCGGAGCGGACGCTGCGGCGGCTGGTCGCGCAGGCGCTGGAGGCGCTCGGGGTGCGGAGCCGGTTCGCGGCCGGGGCGAAGGCTGCGCAGTTGGGGCTGCTGGACTAGAACGTGGCTGGGGCGCCGCGCCCGAAACTGAAGCGCTGCATCAGTGTCATGCGGTTCCATCTGGGGTTTTACCGAGCCTTGACGCGGTTGTTCGACGTCCGGCGGTTAGGCCGCGACCGGCCATGGCCGCCATCGGCCCGCCGCGACGCGTTCCCAACCGGCCGTTCGGTTCCGAGACTGACGAATCAGTCCCCGTCCATTCATCGGAACTGGAGATCCCCACCATGCACACCCCCACCTCCTTCGCGCCCCGGCGCGCCCGCCTCGCCGCCGCGGCCCTGGCCTGCGCGGCCCTCACCGCCGGAGCCGGCGTCACCGGCGCGCCCGCGGCCGCGGCCCGCAGCCGGATACCGGTGTCCTTCGGGCACCACCACCGCAACGTGAAGAACTTCCAGGACAGCAACTGGGGCGGCTACGTCGCCACCGGCAGCTTCTCCAGCATCTCCGGGTCCTGGACCGAGCCGCAGGTCACCTGCAACACCAGCAACGACCTGTACGCGCCGTGGGTCGGCATCGACGGCTACGGCTCGCAGAGCGTGGAGCAGACCGGCGTGCAGACCGACTGCTCCTCCGGCAGCCCGGTCTACTCGGCCTGGTACGAGATGTACCCGGCGCAGCCGGTGTACTGGAACGACCCGGTCTCGGCCGGCGACTCCTTCACCGGCAGCGTCTCCGACGACGGCACCGGCAACTACACCATCACCCTGACCGACAACACCGCCGGCTGGACCGAGTCCACCCAGCAGCAGTACAACGGCCAGGACGCCAGCGCCGAGGCGGTCATCGAGTCGCCGACGTCGAGCTACCCGTCGTTCTCCGAGCAGGACTTCAGCAACGTCACCGTCGACGGCCAGCCCTTCGACGCGGCGAACCCGCAGGCGCTGACCAGCGGCGGCTACGGGCCCACGGCGCTGAACAACGGCTCCTTCGCGATGGTTCCCGGCGGCGGCGCCAACGCCCGCCGGAAGTAGGATGCGGTTCGGTGCCACCGCCAGCCGGAGCCACCTGCCGCCGGAACGGTTGGGAATGGGCCGTAACCAGCGGCGCGATCCGATAGCGCGGCACCACTGACGGACCGACCGGTCGTCGACAGCCACCGGTCCGCCGAGTGCGCCCGCCACGAGCCTTTCGTGGCGGGCGCTTTCATGTGTTCAGGACGAGATGCCCGCGACCATCGTGCGGGCCAGCGCGGTGCAGGTCGCGGTGTCGGTCTTCCCGTCGTCGCCGGCCTGGCCGGTGATCAGGGTGAACAGCGCGCCGCCGTACAGCGAGATCAGCGTCTCCACATCCTGCCGCGAGGTGGTCAGGCCCAGGGCCCGGTGCTGCTCGCAGGTGAACTCGATCGCCGCGTGCCTGATGGCGTCGAAGGTCTTGCGCAGGGCCGGGCGGCGGGTGGACTCCAGGGTGAGCTCGTAGACCGCCAGGTAGCGCTCGCGGTGCAGGTTCGCCGACATCTCCAGGGACATCGCCAGCAGGCCGATCAGGCCCTCGCGGTCGACCGGGCCGCTGACCAGGCCGTGGGCCGCGGCCATGTCCTGCTCGTGCAGTTCCAGGACGCGCTCGGCGGTGGCGGCCAGCAGGGCGTCGCGGCTGCCGAAGTAGTTGGCGGCGGTGCCGGCGGGCAGGTCGGCGGCGGTGTCCACGGCGCGGTGGCTGAAGCCGTGCAGGCCGGTGGTGGCGAGTACGCGCAGTGCGCCGTCGGTCAGGGCGCGGCGGCGGGCCAGGTTCGGAGGGGGAGCCATCACCCCGAGATGATACCGGAGCTTGGATAGTACTATTGTTGTGGTGGTATCGATGGTGGGGCGAGACGACAGGAGGGGACCCATGCGTGTGGTGGTCATCGGAGCCGGGATCGGCGGTCTGGCCGCGACCCGGGCGCTGATCGCGGACGGACACGAGGTGGCGTGCTACGAACGCGCCGACGCGCTGCGGACATCGGGCTCGGCGCTGACACTCTGGAGCAACGGCACGGCGGTGCTGCACGCGCTCGGCGTGCCGTACGACGACCTCGGCGCGCCGATCGACTACCTCGCGATGCTGCGGGGTACCGACGGCCGGATGCTGATGGACATCGACTGTGCGCGGGCGGCGGTCCGCTACGGCTACCCGCACCGCTCGACGCCGCGCCGGGACCTCATCCGGCGGCTGGCCGACGGGCTCCCGGAGGGCACGCTGCACTTCGGCCGGCGCGCGGTGGCGATCGAGCAGGATCCCGGCTCGGCCGAGGTGCGCTTCGCCGACGGCTCGGCGGTGGCGGCGGACCTGGTGATCGGCGCGGACGGCTCGCGCTCGGCGGTGCGTGACGTGGTGTACGGCGCGGATCCGACCCGGCCCGCGGGCTGGGCGACCTGGCAGGGGCTGACGCCGGTCGACGTGGAGACCACGCGTTCGCGGCGCGGCCTGATGATCGTCGGACGCGAGGGGTTCTGCGGGCTGATGCCGGCCGGGAACGGCCTGCTGCAATGGTGGTTCGACCGGCCCTGGAACGCCGACGACCCGCAGCCGCCCTCGGTCACGGCCATGCTGAAGGAGCGGTTCGGGCACTGGGCCTCGCCGGTGGCCGAGACCCTGGCCGCCGCCGACGACGCGCAGATCGAGTTCTTCGCCCACCGGCGGCAGAAGGTGGGCCGGGGCTGGAGCCGCGGCCGCGTGGTGCTGCTGGGCGACGCCGCGCACACGATGCCGCCCACGGTGGCCCAGGGCGCGAACCAGGCCCTGGAGGACGGCTGGGCCCTGGCCCGCGGGCTGCGCGTGGCCGCCGGCGACCTGCCGGCCGGGCTCGCCGAGTACGAGCGGTCGCGGCTCAAGGGGGCGCGGCTGACGCAGCTGGTGGCCGGTTCGGAGGTGACTGACAAGTACCGGCCGGGTGCCGGGCTGCTCACTCCCAACGCCCTGATCAGCTGGTTCTACACCCGGTGGCTGAAGATGATCAGCACGATTCTCAATGAACAGCGGCAGCCGGTGGCCCCGGCGGTACTCAGATGAGCGCGGACAGGGCAAGATGCCCTGGTGGCAGAACAGATGTCGGTGGCTTTCCCGACCAGGCCGGGGGTGCTCGGCGAACACGGCGAGCTCTGTGAACCCGCCGAGCTCTGTGAACCCGCTGAAATCTGTGAACCGACTGCAACAGCGACGGCGGCCGGACTCGTCATAACCTCCGTGCCCCTCATCGCGACCTCGCCAGCCTGGCCCACCGAAAGCCTCCGTCTGCGCGAGGCCGCGCCCGATGCGGTCCCCGGTCCGGTCGCGCTGCTGCGGCTGCTCGGGTCGGCGCGGCCGGCCGATGTCGTGCCCGCCCTCGGCGCGCTGTCCGCCGATCAGCTCGCCGAGGCTGTCGCGACCGCCGAGCTGCCGCTGGCGCCGGCCGTCGTCGCGCACATCTCGCAGTGGGGGCCCGGGCCGGTGCGCGGGATGCTCGCGCGGCGGCTGGTCCAGCAGCCCGAGCATGTGCCGCCGCGGCCGCTCGGCCTGGACGCCTATCTGCGGGTCCTGGACGAGGACGCTCCCACGGATGCCGACCTCGGTGCCGCCGTGACCCGCATCCGGGCCCTGGCGCTGGAAGCGCTGTGCGCCGGGTCACTGACCGCCGAGCAGGTCCTGGACCACACCCGGCCGGCGGCGCTGGCGTTGGCGCTGGCGGTCTGCACCCCGGCGGAGTATCCGCGTCCTTGGCTGCGTCGGGCGACCGGCGACGTCAGGGTTCTGCTCGCGCGCCGCCTGGCCGAGGAACTGGGGGAGGACTACGAGCGCTGGGCCCGCGCGATCGACCTCAGCGGCAGCTTCGCCGGCTCGGTCGCCGAACTGCTGCGTTCCGATCAGGCACCCGGCGCCGTCCACCGCTTCCTGCATCCGAACCGCTCCGGCTACGCCTCGCAGAACATCCTGCTCGCCCTGGCCCCGCAGCCGGTCGCGGCGCGCTACCTCGACGGGCTGGTCGAACCGCCGAACCCGTCCCCGAACCAGCCCCAGACCGCCGGCGACGACCAGGCGGAGTGGATGCTCGGCAGCGCCCCGCTGAGCCGGGTGATGGTCGAGCATGACCTCGCGTACAGCTCCGTCCGCCGGTACCACCGGCTGCTGAAGAACGAGCTGTGCCCCGACTACTTACTGGCGCAGGTCGACCTCGGCCAGGCCCGCGAGGTCCTGCTCAAGCGGATCGTGCCGCCGGATGTCCTGAGCCGGGTGTTCCGCGACTTCGCCGAGGTCGCCGGGGTGCACGAGGCGCTGCGGTGGACCGCCGCCGGCGGCGACAAGCTCATCGACCTGGCCTGGTCGTTGACCGACGACCCGACCCTGCTGCACCAGGTGGTCGCGGGTCTGCGGGACCGCGCCGAGCCGGCCGTGCTGACCTGCCTGTACGGCGCGCTGGCCGAGGTCGCGGGGCCGGAGCCGGTGTGGGCGCTGGACCTGGAGCGCGCCGGGAGCCTGGACGCCGTGCTGCCCGCGGTCCGCGCGTCCATGGCCGCCGGCACCGCCGAACCCGTGGTCGAGGCCGCCCGGCGGACGCCGCGCCGGCACTGGATCGACCTGTTGGATCCCGAGGAGTTCGGCGCTCAGGGGCTGCGCACGGAGGAAGAACTGGACCGGACCGGCCATTTCCCGCTCGAAGGCCTGGTCGCCGCCCGTCTGGACGGCCGCCCCGAGCTGTGGGCCGAGGTGGCGTGGCGGATCGCCACCCGCCGGATGCCGGTCGAGGCGGCGATCGCCGCGGTGGGCGCCCAGCCTGCGGCGTCGGCCTCCACCTCCTGACAACACGCCCGCCGACACGCCCGGCGACCGGCCCTCCCGCAGGCCCGGCGGGCCGGACTCCACCAGGTGGACACGCCCTGTCTCAGAAAGCGCCGCGGACTAGAATCGTGTCCGATTGGTCAAGTAAGAGCAGCCGCTCACCCCGGAGGAACCCTCATGGCCTCGACCGCCGTCCCTTCCGCGCACGCCGGAAGCGCCAGGATCGCCGCGCTTCGCGAAGCACTCCGGACCAGGGTGGTGGTGGCCGACGGGGCCATGGGCACCATGCTGCAGGCGCAGAACCCGACGCTGGACGACTTCCAGGGCCACGAGGGCTGCAACGAGATCCTCAACATCTCCCGCCCCGACATCGTGCGGGCCGTGCACGAGGAGTACTTCCGCGCCGGCGTGGACTGCGTGGAGACCAACACCTTCGGCGCCAACCACACCAACCTCGGCGACTACGACATCGCCGACCGCGTCTTCGAGCTCTCCGAAGCCGGCGCCCGGCTGGCCCGCGAGGTCGCCGACGGCTTCGCCACCGCCGACAGGCCGCGCTGGGTGATCGGCTCCATCGGCCCGGGCACCAAGCTGCCGTCCCTGGGCCAGATCGACTACCCCACGCTGCGCGACGCCTACCAGGCCGAGGCCGCCGGGCTGATCGCCGGCGGCGCGGACGCGCTGCTGGTGGAGACCAGCCAGGACCTGCTGCAGATCAAGGCCTCGGTGCTGGGCGCCAAGGCCGCGGCGCGCGCGGCCGGGATCGACATCCCGGTGTGGGCCTCGGCGGCGTTCGAGACCACCGGCACGATGCTGCTGGGCACCGAGGTCGGCGCGGCGCTGACCGCGCTGGAGTCCCTGGGCATCGAGCGCATCGGCCTGAACTGCTCCACCGGCCCGGCCGAGATGAGCGAGCACCTGCGCTACCTGGCCAAGCACTCCACGATCGGCCTGTCCTGCATGCCGAACGCCGGCCTGCCGGTGCTCACCTCCGACGGCGCGCACTACCCGCTGAGCCCGGAGGAGCTCGTCGACTGGCACCAGCGCTTCGTCGACCAGTTCGGCATCGCGCTGATCGGCGGCTGCTGCGGCACCACGCCGGAGCACCTGCGGCAGCTGGTCGACAGTCTCGGCGGACGCGAGGTCCCCCAGCGTTCGCCGAAGCGGGAGCCGGGGGCCTCGTCGCTGTACCAGCACGTGCCGTTCCGGCAGGACATCAGCTACCTGGCGATCGGCGAGCGGGCCAATACCAACGGCTCCAAGGCGTTCCGCGAGGCGCTGCTGGCGGAGAACTGGGACGCGTGCGTGGAGATCGCCCGCAACCAGATCCGCGACGGCGCGCACATGCTCGACCTCTGCGTCGACTACGTGGGCCGGGACGGCGTCGCGGACATGAAGGCCGTGGCCAGCCGGTTCGCGACCGCCTCGACGCTGCCGATCGTGCTGGACTCCACCGAGCCGCAGGTGCTCCAGGCCGGGCTGGAGACGCTCGGCGGGCGGGCCGTCATCAACTCGGTGAACTACGAGGACGGCGACGCCCCCGACTCGCGCTTCGCGCGCATCATGGAGCTGGTCTCCGCGCACGGCGCCGGCGTCATCGCCCTGACCATCGACGAGCAGGGCCAGGCCCGCACCGCCGAGCACAAGGTGGCGATCGCCGAGCGGCTGATCGAGGACATCACGACCAACTGGGGCGTCCCGGAGGACTCGATCCTCGTGGACTGTCTGACCTTCACGATCTGTACCGGGCAGGAGGAGTCGCGGCGCGACGGCCTGGAGACCATCGAGGGCATCCGGGAGCTGAAGCGCCGGCACCCGGACGTGCAGACCACCCTGGGCCTGTCGAACATCTCCTTCGGCCTGAACCCGGCCGCGCGCCAGGTGCTGAACTCGGTGTTCCTGCACGAGTGCGTCGAGGCCGGCCTGGACTCGGCGATCGTGCACGCCTCCAAGATCCTGCCGATCGCCCGCATCCCGGAGGAGCAGCGCAAGGTCGCCCTGGACCTGGTCTATGACCGGCGTGCCGAGGGCTACGACCCGCTGACCCGGCTGCTGGAGCTGTTCGAGGGCGTGGACGCCGCCTCGCAGAAGGCCTCCCGCGCCGACGAGCTGGCGGCGCTGCCGCTGGAGGAGCGTCTCAAGCGCCGCATCATCGACGGCGAGCGCAAGGGGCTGGAGGCCGACCTGGACGAGGCCCTGGCCGTGCGTCCCGCGCTGGAGATCGTCAACGAGGTGCTGCTGGACGGTATGAAGACGGTCGGCGAGCTGTTCGGCTCCGGCGAGATGCAGCTGCCGTTCGTGCTGCAGAGCGCGGAGACGATGAAGGCGGCGGTGGCGCACCTGGAGCCGCACATGGAGAAGTCGGACTCCACCGGGAAGGGCACGATCGTGCTGGCCACGGTGAAGGGCGACGTCCACGACATCGGCAAGAACCTGGTCGACATCATCTTGTCGAACAACGGCTACAACGTGGTCAACCTCGGCATCAAGCAGCCGCTGCAGACCATCCTGGACGCCGCCGAGGAGAACGCCGCCGACGCCATCGGGATGTCGGGGCTGCTGGTGAAGTCCACGGTGGTGATGAAGGAGAACCTGGAGGAGATGAACACCCGCGGCGTGGCCGGGCGCTGGCCGGTGCTGCTGGGCGGCGCCGCGCTGACCCGGGCCTACGTCGAGCAGGACCTCGCCGAGCTGTACCAGGGCGAGGTGCGGTACGCGCGCGACGCCTTCGAGGGGCTGAACCTGATGGACGCGGTCGCGGCGGTGAAGGCCGGGGTCCCCGGTGCGTCCCTGCCGGCGCTGCGTCCCCGGCGGGTCAAGGCCTCCGGGCCGCTGCGCGAGATCCCGGACGAGCCGATCCCGGCCCGCTCCGACGTGGCGCTGGACAACCCGATCCCGGCGCCGCCGTTCTGGGGCGACCGGATGGTGAAGGGGATCCGGCTGGCCGAATACGCGCCCTACCTCGACGAGCGCGCGCTGTTCCTCGGCCAGTGGGGGCTCAAGCCGGGGCGCGGCTCGGGCGGGCGCTCGTACGAGGAACTGGTCGAGACCGAGGGCCGCCCGCGCCTGCGCATGTGGCTGGAGCGCCTGCAGACCGAGAACCTGCTGGACGCGGCGGTCGTCTACGGCTACTTCCCGGCGGTCAGCAAGGGCGACAGCCTGCTGATCCTCGACGAGAGCGGCGACCAGCGGACCAGCTTCACCTTCCCGCGCCAGCGCCGCGACCGCCACCTGTGCCTGTCCGACTTCTGGCGCCCGCAGGAATCCGGCGAGGTGGACGTGGCCCCGTTCCAGCTGGTGACGGTCGGCGCGCGCATCGCCGAGGCGACGGCGGAGCTGTTCGCGGGGAACTCCTATCGGGAGTACATGGAGCTGCACGGCCTGTCGGTCCAGCTCGCCGAGGCCCTGGCCGAGTACTGGCACGCCCGCGTGCGCGACGAGCTCGGCTTCGCCGCCGAGGACCCGGACTCGACCGAGGGGCTGTTCAAGGTGGAGTACCGCGGGTGCCGGTACTCGTTCGGGTATCCGGCGTGCCCGGACCTGGAGGACCGGACGAAGATCGTGGAGCTGCTTAAGCCGGAGCGGATCAACGTGCGGCTGTCGGAGGAGTACCAGTTGCATCCGGAGCAGTCGACGGATGCGATCGTGGCGCACCACCCGGAGGCTTCTTACTTCAACGCGGGGTGAGGGTGCTTCAACGAGAGGTGAGTGGCCGGTGATGACGACCGAGGACGTGGTCGAGCTCCACGTCCTCCTGCGGGCGGCGGGCGCCGACGTCTGGATCGGCGGCGGCTGGGGCATCGACGCCCTGGTCGGCCAGCAGACGCGCCCGCACCGCGACGTGGACCTGATGCACCGGCTCGATCAGGAGCCCGCGGTCGTGGCGGCCCTGGCGCGGGCGGGGTTCGCCGAAACGCTCGACTGGCGTCCGGTGCGGTTCGTGATGGCGGACGCGCGAGGGCGGGAGATCGATCTGCACCCGCTGGTCTTCGGCGAAGACGGGTCGGCGTCGCAGGCCTCGTTGGAGGCGGACAGGCCTTTCGTCTATCCCGCTTCGTGCTTCGTCACCGGCGTGATCGGCGGGACCGTGGTGCCCTGCATGTCGGCGGAACAGCAGGTCTACTTCCATCAGGGCTATGAGCCGGCCGACCACGATCGGCACGACATGGCGCAGCTGCGCAGGGTGTTCGGGATCGCCACGCACTTCTGAGCGGTGTCAGCCCGGCCAGGTTCCGAGCGCGCGGGCCAGTCGTTCGCCCTGGTCGGCGGTGAGGCCGTGCGCCAGGCCGAGGCCGCAGCGCGGGCTGTGCGGGTCGTCGCAGACGAGGATGCCGGTGTAGGCCGAACCTTCGTCCACAGCCGGCACCAGCCATTCCGCGGGCCCCCAGAACGGGAGATCGGTGAGCATGCGGGCGGCTGTCTCCGGCGCAGTCTCCGCGGGCACGCCGATGCCGATGAGTGCCTCGGCGACTACTTCGGCGGCATCCGGTGGCGTCTCCGCGTCGCCGAGCGCCGGTAGGAGCAGCAGGAGCCGGGCATCGGGGTCGTGGATGCCCTCGGCGCCGGAGTCGGGGTGCGCTGCGATATGGACCAGTTCGGGCCAGGCCAGTCCGGGTCCGGCCCAGTGTCCTTCGATGCCGGCCAGGCGTCGTCGCGTGTCCCATTCCGGATGGGTGACGTGGAAGTCGAGGCCCTCGTCGTCCTCGAAGTTGCGGCCGAGGACCGAGACCGAGTGGCCGTCCGCGAACGGGATCCGGAACAGCGGCCATCGCTCGAAGCTGTGCAGCCGCTCATAGGCCGCGTCGCAATCGGCCTCGTCGGCCCCGAACAGAGCTGGTCGTGGTACGTCGACGTCGTCCTGGGTCCCGCACAGCCACAGCAGATACGCGGCCCAGAATCCCGGCAGCTCCAGCAGTTCGTCGCCGAGCACCACCGGACCTTCGTCGTGGTAGGCCTCCACCTCACCCCTCCGTAGCCAGCGCCTCAGCCTCCGCGGCCAGCGGCCCCGGCACCCCGTGCACCGCCGCCGGTGCGTTGCGCCCCAGCAGGCCGCCGCCGAGGGCGACCATGCCGGCCAGTACCGCCACCGCGCTGAAGGCCACGCGCAGCGAGGTCAGGTCGGCGATGCCGCCGATCATGCCGGGGGCGGCCATGCCCGCGCCGTAGGCGATGGTCGCCACGCCCGCGACGCCCATCGTCGGGTTCGGGCCGGCGTGGCCGGCGGCGGCGAAGGCCAGCGGGACCACCACCGAGACGCCGACGCCGACGCCGATGAGCATGAAGCCCAGGATCGCCGGGATCGGGCCGTGGGCCGCGACCACCAGCAGGCCGCCGAGTGCGCCGAGGACGCCGCAGCCGCGGACGGTCGTCGTGGCTCCCAGGCGTCCCACCACCGCGTCGCCGGCCAGGCGGCCGGCGGCCATGGTGAAGGCGAACATGCCGGTGGTGAAGGCGGCCTCGGCTTCGTCGCCGTGCAGGGTGCGGTGCATGTAGACCGAGGACCAGTCCTGCGCGGCCACCTCGGCGTAGATGCCGCAGAAGCCGACCAGGCCGATCAGCAGGATCACGCCGCGCGGGATCACGAACAGCGGCACGTCCTCCTTCTTCTCCTCGGCCAGGCCCACGTCGGCGGCGCTGGTGCGGAAGCCGTGCGTGCCCCAGGCGGCCGCCGCGGCCAGCACCGCCGCCGCGACGGCGAAGTGCACGCGGGCGTCGACGTGCGCGTGCGCGGCCAGCGAGCCGGCCATCGCGGCGATCAGGACGCCGGCGCTCCAGCTGCCGTGCAGGCCGGACATGATCGAGCGGGCCATGCGCTTCTCGACCAGGATGCCCTGGGCGTTCATCGCCATGTCGGAGGTGCCGCCGACGGCGCCGGAGACGACCATGCAGGCCGCCAGCGCCGGCAGGCTCGGCATCCAGGAGGTCGCCACGGTGACGGCCAGGAAGACGCCGATCAGCGCCCGCGCCGTCGCCCTGGTACCGAACCGGGCCACCGCGCGGCCGGCGAAGGGCATCGTGGCGATGGCTCCGATGGAGGGCATGAGCAGCGCGATACCGAGTCTTCCCGCGGACAGCTGCAGGTGGTCGGACAGCCACGGCAGGCGCGAGGAGAAGGTCCCGGTCACGGCGCCGTGGGTGGCGAACACGGTCGCGACCGAGCGTCGTTCCTTCTCCCACATGTGCTGTCTCCGCCCCTGGCCCCGTCCGCCCCTTACCAGGAGCGATCTTATCGTCGGATTAAGGCTTGTGGACCTGAGAAAGAGATTGGCTAAGCTGGGCACTTCGAGCGCTGACAATTGACCGGGGCCCGGCCCGCCAGGAGGGTGCATGGCCGATCACGTGGCCGATCACGCAGGACTGGGCCCGCTGCCGCCGCTTTTCGACACGCCGCAGCACTGGCGTCCGGCCGCCCTGGACACCGACACCCCGCACGTCGCGCGGGTGTACGACTACCTGCTCGGCGGCAAGGACCACTTCCGCACCGACCGCGCCGCCGCCGAGCTGCTGCTGCGCGCCAACCCCTACTTACGCGACGCCTGCCGCGAACAGCGCGACTTCCTGCGCCGCGCGGTCCGCCACCTGGCGGCCGAGGGCGTGAGCCAGTTCGTGGACATCGGCACCGGCCTGCCCGCGGCACCGACCGCGCACCAGATCGCGCGCGCGGTACAGCCGGCGGCGCGCGTGGCCTACGTCGACAACGACCCGATCGTGCTGTCCCACGCACGGGTCCTGCTCACCGACGGCGGTCCGGGGACCGCATTCGTCGAGGGGGACCTGCGCGAGCCGGAGGCGCTGCTGCGGGAGCCGGCGCTGCGGGCGGTGATCGACCTCGGGGAGCCGGTGGCGATGGTGGTCACCGGGCTGCTGCACTTCCTGCCGGATCACGAGCAGCCCGCCAAGCACGTGCGGACGCTGATGGACGCCTGCGCGCCCGGCAGCTGCCTGGTGCTGACGCACGGCGCGTCGGACCTGGCGGTGGAGCTGGCGCGGGCGACGTCGGCGGCGTTCCGGCAGGCGGCGATCCCGTGCCAGGCCCGCAGCCGGGACGAGGTGCTGGAGCTGGTGGGGGAGCTGGAGCTGGCCGAGCCGGGGCTGGTGCCGATGGCGGCCTGGCGGCCCGAGCGGAACCTGACGAAGACGGTGCGGGAACGGCAGATCGCTTATGGGGTCGTGGCGCGCAAGGGGTGACGGGGCAGCAGGGTGGCGACCCTGCTGCTCAGGCGTCGCTGCTCAGGCGTCGAAGCCCCGCGGCAGCGTGCGGGGGAAGCCGAACCGTGTCAGCGAGGCCTGCCCCGCGAACCGGGTGAGCCCCTGCACCCGCTCGCCCCGCAGCGTGAACACGATCAGGCCGCAGAACCGCCAGATCGGCGCCCGGGGGTCGGGGATGTAGAGCACCATGGCGGGCTGGCCGTTGGCGCGGGTGGGCAGGAACCGCAGCTCCTGGCCCTGGTGCAGCTCCAGCAGGAACCGGGCGATGGTCCCGGGCCCCCGGTGCTCGGCCGGCTCCGGCGGCATCGTCAGCCGGGCGTCGTCGGTCAGCAGACTCACCAGCTCCGGCAGGTCGAAGCGCTGGAACGCGCTGACGAAGCGGTCGACGACCGCGGCCTCCGCCGGCGACTTGGGCATCGGCACCTCGTGCGCGGGCCGGTCGGGCGGCAGCGCGGCGCGCGCCCGGACCAGCGCGCTGTTGACCGCGGTGGCGGTGGTGCCGAGCATGTCCGCGGTCTCGGCGGCCGAGAAGCCCAGCACGTCCCGCAGCACCAGGACCGCACGCTGCTGGGGCGGCAGGTGTTGCAGGCCCGCCACGAACGACAGGGCGATCGACTCGCGGGCGTCGTAGCGGGCCTCGGGGCCGGGGGTGAGCTCGTCCAGGTCGCCGGGATACGGCTCCAGCCACCAGGGATCGCCGGACCATTCCCGCTCCGGCGGCTGCGGCCGCCGCTTCTGGCCGCGCAGGTAGTTCAGACAGTGGTTGGTGGCGATCCGGTACAGCCACGCCCGCAGCGACCGGCCGTCGAACCGGCCGATCGAACGCCATGCCGCCAACAGGGCCTCCTGGAGCACGTCCTCGGCGTCCTGCACCGAGCCGAGGATCCGGTAGCAGTGCGCCTGCAGTTCGCGGCGGTGCGGACCGACGAGTTCACGGAAGGCCTCGCCGTCCCCGGCCCGGGCCCGGGCGAGGATCGCCTCGGTCATGGTGGAACCTGTCCTTTCGTCGGCCACTGGAAAACACCTCCTACCGAATGCAACACCGGCGGCGGGCCGGATTCATCGCTGTGGGCCAGGCGAGTTCGCGCGCCGGCCGGTGCTTCATCGGTGAGGGCTCCCACCCGTGACCACCGGAGGCACCCATGACCTCAGAGGCACCCATGACCGCACTGGACGGCAGGAACGAAACCCGCGAACAAGCGCCTGCGACGCCCGGCGCCCCGCACCGATGGCGGGCGTTCGCGCTCCTGGCCGTGGCGGTCTTCATGACCGTGGTCGACATGCTGATCGTCAACGTGGCGCTGCCGACGATCGGTGCCAAGCTCCACTTCGCCCAGACGAACCTGCAGTGGGTGGTGACCGCGTACGCGATCAGCTTCGGCGGCTTCCTGCTGCTCGGCGGCCGGACCGCCGACCTGGTCGGACGCCGCCGGACCTTCGTGGCCGGGCTCGCGCTGTTCACCGCGGCCTCGTGCGCGTGCGGGCTGGCGACCAGCGGCACCTTCCTGATCGTCATGCGCGGCGTCCAGGGGCTCGGCGCCGCTGCCGTGCTGCCCGCCGCGCTGTCCATCGTGATGAACATGTTTCCCGAGGGCCCCGAGCGCAACAAGGCGCTCGGCATCTGGGGCGCCGTCGGCGCCAGCGGGGCGACGTTCGGGGTGCTGGCCGGGGGCGCCATCACCCGGTACGCCGGCTGGCCCTACATCTTCTACCTGAACGTCTTCATCGGCGGCGCAGTGCTGCTGGTGGCTCCGCGCGTGCTGCCAGAAAGCAGGGTTCCCGACGCCCGCCGCCGCTACGACGTCCCCGGCGCCGTCACCGTGACCGGCGCCCTGGTCCTCGCGGTGTACGCGATCTCGCAGGCACCGACCGTCGGGTGGACCGCCGCCCGGACCCTGGTGCCGCTCGCGGTCTCGGCGGTGCTGCTGGTCACGTTCGTGATCGTCGAGGCCAGGACCGAGGCGCCGCTGCTGCCGCTTCGGCTGTTCCGTCTGAAGACCCTGGCCGGTTCCAACACCGTCGGCTTCCTGCTCGGAGCCAGCTTCTACGGCTACATCTTCATCGGCACGCTCTACATGCAGCAGGTGCTCCGCTATTCCCCCATGACGACCGGCCTGGCCTGGCTGACCGTGGGCCTGACCGGGGTGGTGATGGCCGGGCCGGCCCAGATCCTGGTCACCAAGGCGTCGGTGCGGCTGGTGATGGCGGTCGGGATGGCGGTGACCGCGTCCGGGATCCTGTGGGCCACCCAGGTGTCCGCGCACGGGAGCTTCTGGTCGGACCTGGCCGGCCCCTTCTTCCTGACCGGGACGGTCACCTGGGTGTTCATCCCGGTGTCGATCGGGGCCCTGGTCGGCGTCACCGAACGCGAGGCCGGTGTCGCCTCCGGCCTCATCGACTCCTCCCAGCAGCTCGGGGGCGCGATCGGGATCGCCATCGCCTCGACCGTCGCGGCGGCGCGCTCCCAGGCGATGCTCGGGCACGGCCATGCCGCCGCCGATGCGCTGACCGGCGGCTTCCAGCAGGCTCTGTGGGTCTGCGGGCTCATCGGCCTGGCCGCGGTCCCGGTGGCGTTGGTGCTCGTCAGGCGTCAAGCACCTGCACCGCGACCAACTCTTCCAGATACCGCGCGTCCCACCACGCCATCTGCCACTGCTTAGCGCGCCGGAAGTACAACTGCGTGTCGAACTCCACGGTGAAGCCGTTGCCGCCGAAGATCTGCTGGGCCTTCGCCGTCACGTCCCGGAACGTGTCCCCGGCGAACAGCTTCGCCATCGGCGCCAGCTTCGCCGTGGAGCGCCCCGCGTCGCGGGCCCACGCCGCCTCCCACACCAGGGTCTCGGCGCCGTCGACGGTGGTCACCGCGTCCGCCAGATAGTGCGCGATGGCCTGGAAGGCGCCGAGGGGCTTGTCGAACTGGCGGCGGGTCAGCGCGTAGTCGACGGTGAACTCCAGGGTCCGGCGGGCTCCGCCGGACGCCTGGGCCGCCGCCAGCACGATCGCGTCGTGCATGACCTCGTCCCAGACCGCCCAGCCGCCGCGGATGATCGAGTCTCCGGGGACGAACACGTCCTCGAAGTCGATCCGGTACTGGGTGTCGGAGGCGACGGTGAGCTGCTGCGTCAGACGCACGCCTTCGGCGGCCGGGTCCACCAGAAGGAAGAGCACCTCGTCGGTGGCCTCGTCGCGCGCCAAGGTCATGACGCGCTCCGAGCCGCGCGCATAAGGCACGTGGCGCTTGACGCCGGTCAGCCGGTAACCGCCGCCCAACGCCGCGACCGCCTGCGCCCGCACGCCGCGCGGCCCGCAGCTCCGGTCCGGCTCCAGCCACGCCACCGTGACCACCCCGGCGCCGGACGCGATCCCCGGCAACCAGCGCTGCCGTTGCTCCGCACTGCCCGCCCTCGCGAGCACCTGCCCGGCCAGCACCGTGCTCGCGAAGTGCGGTGAGGGCACCAGCGCGCGTCCGAACTCCGTGTACACCAGCGCCGCGTCCAGCAGGGTCATGTCGGTGCCGCCGTACTCCTCCGGCAGCCGCATTCCGTGCAGGCCGAGCTGCGCGGCCTGCTTCCAGAAGTCCTCCGGGTAGCGCTCAGGGTCGTTCTCCAGGGCGCGCACGGTCGTCGGCGGAACGTGTTTGGCGCACAGGTCCCGCACCGTGTCCCGGAGCAGGATCTGCTCGTCGCTGAAGTCGAGGTCCATCAGGGCCTTCTCTCGCTCGCTAGGGGCGCCAGCGCTCGCCGCGCCGGGTCCACGGGTTGTCGTCGGGGGAGAGCGGGACGGCGATGCGGGCGGTGCACCCGGTCTTGGAGTCCGGGCCGACCGCCAGGTCCAGGGCGACCTCGAGCCAGCCGCAGCCGGCCTCGTCCACGGCCGTGGCGGTGACCGTGCCGCTGATCGTCATCGTGTCGCCGGGGAACACCGAGTCCTTCATCCGGAAGCGCATGCGCCCCGGGCGCCCGTGCGGGCCGGTCCAGTCGGTGAGGTAGCGCTCGAACCACGCGGCCTGATTCGGGGTGTTCAGGAAGATGTCCCGGACGCCGTTGCGCTCGACGGCGAAGGCGTGGTCGTGGTGCATCGGGCGCCAGTCGCGGGTCGCCAGCGCGCCCAGGACGACGGTCGTGGCGGACACCTCGTAGGTCAGGACCGGCAGCGTGTCGCCGACGGCGACCTGGTCCAGGGTCAGCTGCGGCTTCACGAGCTCCTCGCCTCCTCGCGCCGGTAGCCGAACCCGGTGTAGGACTCCACGCCGCACAGCTCGCCGCGCACGTTCCGGTATTCGACGTCGATGGTCCAGAACCGGCCGCGGCCCAGCTTCGTGGTCTTCACGCCGCTCACCGAGCGCAGGCGCTGGCAGGTGGTGAGGACGTCCCCGGGGCGGACCGGCTCGTGGAAGACCGTGGTGAACTCCGCGATGATCGCCTCGGGCAGGTCCAGCCGCCTCTTCAGGTCGAAGTGCACCTGGAGCGGGAGCTGCGGCTCGTCCCGGCCGGGAGCCCAGTGGTGCGGCCGGAACCAGGTCGACAGCATCGACGGCGGCGCGATCGGGCCCCCGGTGATCTCGGCGGCGGCGGTCTCGTTCCAGTAGAGCGGGTTGCCGTTCTCGACCGAGGCGCAGGAGGTCCAGATGTAGCCGCGCTCCACGGGGAAGTCGGCGGTCTGCTCGTGGACCGTCTGGTCGATGAGGGCTGTGACGTCGCCCGGGAGGTCGTCGGAGAGGTTGTCGGAGAGCTCGTCGGTCATGCCACGGTGCCTTCCTCCAGCAGTTCCTTGATCTCGGCCTCGGTGAATCCGGCTTCCAGCAGCAGCTCGGGGCTGTGGGTGCCGGCGGGGAGGTGGTTGGGGAGTTCGGGACGGAGCATCCCGGCCAACAGCGGCGCGGTCTGGCGCACGACGCCGTGCTCGGGGTGGATCGCTTCGACGAACGCGTCCCGGGACCGGTATTGGGGATCCTCGGTCACCTCGGCGACGGTGAGGATCGGGGCGACGCAGGTGTCCGCGCCGGACAGCACCGCGACCCAGGTGTCACGGTCCTTCGCGGACAGCGCCTCGGTGATGTCGGCGCGGATCCGGTCTTGGACGGCGTCGTCGCTCTGGTGCGCGGCCCATTTCTGGAGTCCGAGCAGGCGGCAGAAGTTCGCCCAGAACTTCGGCTCGATCGCGGCGACGGCGAGCCAGCGGCCGTCGCCGGCCGGGTAGGTGCCGTAGCAGGCGTAGCGGCCGGTGGTCATCGAATGCTGATAGCCGGGTTCGCTGCCGGTGGCCAGGAATTCGTCCACGGCCAGTGACATCAGCGACAGCACTCCGTCCGCGACGGATACGTCGAGGTAGGCGCCTTCGCCCTGCACCAGCGCCGCGAGGATGGCGATCACCGCGTGCATGCCGCCGCCGGCGCTGTCGGCCAGCGTCGCGCCCGGAAGCGCCGGGTTGCCGCGCGCGCCGGGTTCGCCGACGGCCAGGTAGCCGCCGACGGCGAGGTAGTCCAGGTCGTGGCCGGCCCATTGGGCGGCGGGGCCGGATTGCCCGAAGCCGGTGGTCGAGCAGTACACGATCTCCGGATTGCCGGCGCGCACCGCGTCGTAGCCGATGCCGAGCCGGTCGGTGACCCCCGGTCGGAAGGACTCGATCACGACGTCGGCGCGCTCGGTCATGCGCAGGAACGTCTCCCGGCCGCGGTCGGATTTCAGGTCGAGCAGGATCCGGCGCATGCCGCGGTGGCCGCTGTAGGCGTGGAAGACCGGGGTGATCTGGACCGCGCCGCGCGAGGGCACCGCGCCGACGTTCACCACCTCGGCCCCGTAATCCGCCAGCCACCGCCCGGCGCGCGCCGCCGGGCCGACGCTGGCGAGGTTCAGCACCTTGACACCGGCCAGCAGTGGTCCCGCCATCTCAGAAGTTCTTCGGCAGGCCCAGGCGCCGGCGCGCGATGATGTTCTTCTGCACCTCCGAGGTGCCGCCGCCGATGGTGTCCAGCACCGTGTACCGGTACGTCGACTCCGCGCGTCCGGCCATCGGCGCCTCCTCGGTGCCCACGCGCAGCTGCGATCCCGGCGCGGCCAGGTCCATCGCGGCGTCGGCGACGCGCTGGGACAGCTCGGTCGCGTACAGCTTGTACTCGCTGGACTCGGTGGTCGGCGGCGGGCCGGATCTCATCGAGGCCGCGACCACCCGCAGGCCCAGCAGCCGGGCCACCTCGGCCTCGGTGGCCAGGCGTGCCACGCGGCGGCGGGTGACCGGATCCCCGCGGACCGGCTCGTCGTCGACCTCGGCGGTGCGCAGCCAGTCGACCAGCAGCTCGAAGCGCGCGGCGATCGGGGAGTAGGTGAACATCGTGAAGCGTTCGAGGTCCAGGGCCTCGGAGATGTACTGGAAGCCCTTGTTCAGCTCGCCGACGCGGTGGTCGTCGGGGACGAAGACGTCGTCGAAGAACACCGAGTTGGTGCGCTCGTCGCCCATCGTCCAGATGCCCTGGATCGTGATGCCGGGATGGTCCAGCGGGACCAGGAACAGCGTGATGCCGAAGTGCTTGGGCGCCTCGGGGTCGGTGCGCGCGCCGACCCAGTACCACTCGGCGAAGTGCGCGGAGGTGGTCCAGGTCTTCTGGCCGTTCAGGATCCAGCCCTCGACGCTGTCGCGGGTGGTGCGCTCGGCCTTGAGCTTCATCGAGGCGGCGTCCGAGCCGGAGTCCGGTTCGCTGTAGCCGACCGCGAACTCGACCTCGTTGCGCAGGATCCTGGGCAGGAACTCCTGCTTCAGGTACGGCGAGCCGTGGGCCAGGATCGTCTTGCCGATGATGCCGACGCCCTTGCCGATCTGCGGGGCGCCGCGCCGGGCCAGCGCCTCGTTCAGCAGGTACTCGTAGACCCCGTCGCCCTCGGCCCCGCCCCACTCCTTGGGCCAGGTGATGCCCAGCCAGCCGCGCTCGCCCATCTTCTTCATGAACGCGCGGCGCGGCGGGGTGTCGACGATCTGGGCCATGTTCTCCCGGGTGACGTCGAAGACGCTGGTGTCACCGGGGGTCTGTTCGGTGTCGAGGAAGGTTTCGACGTCGGCGGCGAAGGCCCGCTGCTCGGGCGTGAAGTCGAAGTCCATAGTGCGGTGAACATATATCTGACGGCATGTCAGATCAATACTCGCCACCGGCCCGCGTATCCTGCCCGGGTGGCAGAAAGCGCGTGGCGGTTCAGCGTCCTCGGCCCGGTGCGGGGCTGGGGTCCGTACGGCGAACTCGACCTCGGCTCGCCCCAGCAGCGCGAACTGCTGGCCCTGCTGGTGCTGCGGCCCGGCCGCGCGGCCATGGCCGAGGAGCTCATCGACGCGCTGTGGGGCGGCGACGCGCCGAAGGGCGCGCTGAGCACCATCCGCACCTACGCCTCGCGGCTGCGCCGGGCGCTGTCCGACCCGGAGCACCCGGTCAGCCCGATCAGCTCCGTGGCCGGCGGCTACGCCCTCACCGTCGCCCCGGCGGCGGTGGACGCGCTGGCCTTCGAGGCCGGCCGGACCGCGGCGGCGGGCCTGCGGGCCGGCGGCGACCTGATCGGCGCGGCCCGTCGGCTGCACGAGGCGCTGCAGCTGTGGCAGGGGGAACCGCTGGCCGGGCTGACCGGGCCGTTCGCGCTGGCGCAGCGCGCGCAGTGGACCGAGCGCCGCCTCGGCGCGCTGGAGGTCAGGATCGCGCTGGACCTGGAGGTCGGACGCTACGGCGCGGTGACGGCCGAGCTGGCGGCGCTGGCGGCGGAGTTCCCGCTCCGGGAACGCTTCCGCGAACTGCAGATGGTCGCGCTGTCCCGCAGCGGACGCAAAGCCGAGGCACTGGCCGTCTACGAACAGACGCGGCGCACGCTCGCCGAGGAGCTCGGGGTCGATCCGGGTCCTGATCTGCGGGCGCTGTATCGGCGGGTGGCGGCCGGATCGGCCGATGCCGACTCGGTGAACGGCTCCAGACGCGGTGCGGGGCGGTCCGGGGGTCCGGGGGACTCCGGCTCTGCGTCGCCGGGCTTCGGCGGTGCGTCGGGGCTGTCGGGGCAGTCGGCTCCCATGGTCGCCATGGTTGGCACGGTTGGCACGGCTGGCACGGTCGCCACCGATGCGGCGGCTTCGCCGTCCGCCGCGGGCCCGGCCGGCCCGGCCGCCCCGGCTGCCCCGTGTGTCCCGGCCCAGCTCCCAGCCGACGTCGCCGACTTCACCGGCCGCGCCCTGTGGTCGCGCCAGCTGCTGGAGCTGATGCAGCCCGGCGACGCCATGCCGCTGGCCGTGCTCTCCGGCATCGGCGGCGCGGGCAAGTCCACGCTCGCGGTCCACACCGCGCACCTGGCCGCCGCTCGGTTCCCCGACGGCCAGCTGTTCGCCGCGCTGCGCGGGACCGACCGGGAGCCGGCCGATCCCGGCGGCGTGCTCGGCGGGTTCCTGCGGGCCCTGGGCACCGATCCGGGCGCCGTGCCGGACACCGTGCAGGAGCGCTTCGAGCTGTTCCGCAGCACCCTGGCCGGACGGCGGGTGCTGATCGTGCTCGACGACGTCCGCGACGCCGAGCAGATCCGGCCCCTGCTGCCCGGCATCCCCGGCTGCGCGGTCCTGGCCACCAGCCGCTCCCGGCTCACCGGCGTCCCCGGCGCGCGCCTGCTGGAGCTCGGCGCCTTCCACCCCGACGAGGCGCTGGCGCTGTTCAGCGCCGTGGCCGGCCCGGACCGGGTGGCCGGCTCGGAGGCGGCCGTGCGGCGCGCGGTCGCGGTGTGCGGACACCTGCCGCTGGCAGTGCGGATCCTGGCCTCGCGCCTGGCCGCCCGGCCGCACTGGACCGCCGAGACGCTGGCCGGCCGGCTGTGCGACGAGGCCCGGCGGCTGGACGAGCTGCGGGCCGGGGACCTGGCCGTGGAGGCGACGTTCCGGCTCGGGTACGAGCACCTGCGGCCGGAGCAGGCGCACGCCTTCCGGCTGCTGGCCGTGCCCGACGGCCCGGACATCGGCGTCGAGGCGGTCGCGGCCCTGCTGCGCTGCCCGGAGCAGGAGGCCGAGGACCTGGCCGAGGGGCTGGTCGACCTGTGCCTGGTGGAGTCGCCGAGCCCGGGACGCTACCGGCTGCACGCGCTGCTGCGGATGTTCGCGCGCCGGCTGGCGGCGGAGATCGACGGCCCGGCTGCGCCGCGCGCAGCGCTGGACCGCTTAATCCGGCACTACCTGGGCCTCTCCGCCGCCGCGGCGAGCACGGTGAACAGCTGCGCGGCCAACCTCGTCGGGCTGATATCGGCGCCGCGGGGCGTCCAGGTCCCGGCCGATCCCGGGGAGTGCATGGCGTGGGGCGAGCGGGAGCGCGAGGCGGTGTGCGCGGCGGCCGCGCAGGCGCTGCTGAGCAGGCATGCGGGCTCTGATTCCGGCGTCGGTGCCGGTGCCGGTGTTGGCGTCGACGCCGGCGCCGGCGCGGCCGAGACCGTCGACACCGTCGCCGATCTCTTGTACTGGCTGGGCATCCTGTGCCAGTCCGGCCCCGGCGACCAGGACCTGGCGCGGCTGGCGGCGGTCGTCATCGACGAGGCCGACCGCGACGGCAACCGCCGCGCCGAGGTCATCGCCCGCTCGCAGCTCGCGTATTCGCTGTCGCAGTCCTGGTACCTGGCCGAGGCCGACGTGCAGGCCTCCGCGGCCGTCGCCGTGGCCCGCGGCCTCTCCGAGCCCGGCTACCTGCTCGAAGCGCTGTCGGTGCTGTCCGCGAACCACTGGCGGGCCGGGCACGACGAGGAGTCCATGCGGGCCGCCGCCGAGGCGCTGCGCCTGCTGGAGGACAACGACGCCGGGTGGGAGCAGCTGTCCGAGGCGCAGCTCAACCTGTCCCAGAGCCTGTGCCGCGTCCAGCGGCCGCAGGAGGCCCGGGAGCTCGCCGAGCGCGGCCTGGCCCTGCGCCGTGCCCACGGCGACGCCCGGGGCCTGGCCGACGGCCTGCACGCCACCGGGATGGTGCTGCGCGAGGCCGGCTGCCCCGACCGCGCCGCGGCCTGCCACCGCGAGGCCTCCGACATCCACCGGGGCATCGGCCAGCACCGCCGGCTGGGCTGGTCGCAGCTCCGGCTCGCCGAGGCCCTCGCCGACCAGGGCGTGGACGAGGAGGCGCTGGAGGCGGCCGGCCAGGCCGCCGAGACGCTCACCGAACTCGGCGACCGCCCCGGCCGGGGCCTGGCGCTGGCGCTGGTCGGCCGCATCCGCGAGCGGCTCGGCGACCCGGACGGCGCCCGCGCGGCGTGGCAGGACGCGTACTCGGTGTTCGACGGGACGTCCTCGCCGGTGACGGCCGAGCTGCGCAAGCTGCTCGGGCTCGATGCCGGGTCCGGCGGCCTGCTCGGCGCCGAGGCCGAGGCAGAGGCCGGGCCCGAGCCGGCCGGGCGGCCGGCCGAGCAGTGGCCGCCGTGGATGCCTCGGCATCCGGTGCCGCCGCGGGTTTAGCGGTTCGCGGCGGCGATGGTGTCGTGGTCGTGGCGGCTGCTTACACGGCCGCCTCCGCGTCCAATTCCATCTCGGCCAGAGTCTTCGCCAGCGCGGTGGCCACCTCCTGCGGCACGTCCACCGCCCCGAGCCCGTCCTCGAGCTGCGCCACCGAGCTGACCCCGAACACCGGCACGATCGCCGGATCGCCCTTCATCAGCCACGCCAGGGCCAGCTGCGTGCGGCTCACCCCGGCCTCGTCGGCGGCGTGCCACAGGGCCTGGACCCGCCGCTGGTTCTCCGGGCTCTGATACTGCCGCGGCAGCGGCCGGTCGGCGCGGACCAGCGAGCCCTCCAGGAGCGAGGAGTAGGCCATCATCGACAGCTCGCCGGCCCGCACCATGGCCAGCAGCTCGTCGTCGGCCGGCTCCTGCGGCGAGGTGAAGCTCGCGCCGGGCAGCGCGCGCAGGAAGCCGTGGCGCTGCTGGACCGCCGTGTAGCCGGGGACGCCCAGCTCCTCAGCGGCGGCCCGGGCCCGCTTGACCCGCGTGGTCGGGTGGTTCGAGACGCCGGCGACGGCGACCTTGCCCTGCACGATCAGCTCCCCGAACGCGCCGGCGGTCTCGGTGAAGGTGACCGACAGGTCCTCGATGTGCGCGAACAGCACCTCGACGTGGTCGGTGCCCAGCCGCTGCAGGCTGCCCTCGATGGCCTTGCGGATCGCGGGGGCCGACAGTCCTTCGGCGTTGCGTGGCCACGGCACCGAGCCCAGCGCCGGGTCCGGCTGCGCGCCGAGCTTGGTGGAGATCACCATCTCCTCGCGGCAGCCGCGCGCCGCCATCCAGCGGCCCACCGTCTGCTCGCTCTCGTGCCCGGTGGCGCCCTCGACCCAGAACGAGTAGCAGTCGGCGGTGTCCAGGAAGGTCCCGCCGGCCTCGCGGAAGCGGTCCAGGATCGCGAAGGAGGTCGGTTCGTCGATGGTGGTGCCGAACATCATGGTGCCCAGCGCCAGCGTGCTCACTCGCGGCCCACCGTGGCCGCCGAAGATCGTGGTGTCCATGGCGACCATCGTGGAATCTGGAGCGCGCTCAAGGTCAAGCCCTCTTACGATGAGCGCCATGACCACGATGGACTACTCCCCGGCGCAGACTGTCGAAATGTCCGGCTTCTCCCTCGACACCCTGCGCTACTACGAGCGCATCGGCCTGATCGAGCCCGTCCGCCGCGCCGCCGGCGGCCACCGCCGCTACAGCGACGACGACCTCGGCTGGCTGGACATGCTGCGCTGCCTGCGCGGCACCGGCATGCCGATCGCGCAGATGCAGACCTTCGCCGAGCTGGTCCGCGACGGCGACGGGACGGTCGCCGAGCGGCTGGCGCTGCTGGAGGAGCACGACGCCAGCGTCGAGGCGGAGATGGCCCGGCTGATCGAGCTGCGGCGCAAGGTGCGGGAGAAGATCGCGTACTACCGGTCGCATTTGAGGGACGAGCCGGTGGAGTGCGTGCACGAGTAGGGTGCGGACGCAAGGCTGCCAGCTATGTCCACGACAGGAGAGACGGCATGCGAATGCGCCCACTGATACTGGCGGCGGCTGGTGTTCTGTCGGCCGGCTTGGCGAGCGGTACGGCGACCGCGTCCGTGGCCGCCGCGCCGGCACCGGCACCCGCCACATTCACCGCCACGGCTACGGCCTGGGGGACAGACTCACTGTTCGCCTACATCAACGCCAAGGCCGCTCTCACCGCGAAGTACACGGGCTGCACGAACATCGTCATCATCTCGTCCCTCCCGTCGGGCAGCGGCTGGGTGGACACGGTCGAGGGAACCTGTAACGGCACCGCCTGATTCAGCCCGCCCGCGTGCCCAGAATCGATACGAACCCCACCATTTCGCCGGGATATCCGCCCAGATTGTGCGTCAGCGCCAGCTCCCGCTGCCCGAACGTCCCGATCCGCCGGTCCTCCGGCGCCTCGCCGCGCAGCTGGAGCCAGGCCTCGTAGACCATGCGCAGCCCGGAGGCGCCGACCGGGTGTCCGAAGGACTTCAGTCCGCCGTCGGGGTTGACCGGCAGGTCCCCGTCCAGGTCGAAGGCCCCGGCCAGGACGTCCTGCCAGGCCTTGCCGCGCCCGCAGAAGCCCAGGTCCTCCATCAGGACCAGCTCGGTGGGGGTGAAGCAGTCGTGCACCTCGGCCATCGCCAGCTCGGCGCGCGGGTCGGCGACGCCGGCCTGGCGGTAGGCGTCCTGGGCGGCGGCCACGATCTCGGGGAAGGTGGTGTAGTCGTAGCCGGGGTCGCCCAGCGGCAGGCCGTTGCCCGCCACCAGTGACAGGGCTTTGATGTACAGCGGCTTGTCGGTGTAGCGCGGGGCGTCCTCGGCGCGCACCACGATCGCCGCCGCCGCGCCGTCGGCCACCCCGGCGCAGTCGAACACCGACAGCTCGCCGGCCACCCGCGGCATCGCCAGCAGCTGCTCGACCGGCCACTCCTTGCGGAACTGGGCCTTGGGGTTGCGGGCGCCGTTGGCGTGGTTCTTCGACGCGATGCGCGCCAGGACCTCGCGCATCTCCTGGGGGGCGACGCCGTATTTGGCGCCGTAGGCCGGCACCACCATCGAGAACATCGCGGCGGCGGTGACGGTGCGGGCGGTGCCGTCGCCGGGGATCGGGAAGGCGTTCAGGCCCTGGTAGCCCGAATCCTTCACCTTCTCCACGCCGACGGCCATCGCCACGTCGTAGGCGCCGGAGGCGACCGCGTACGCGGCCTGGCGCAGCGCCTCGGAGCCGGTCGCGCAGTAGTTCTCGACGCGCGTCACCGGCTTGCCCTCCAGCTCCAGCGGCCGGGCCAGGGTGATGCCGCTCATGCCGGACTGCGCGGTGCCCAGCCAGTAGGCGTCGATCTCCTCCTTGGCCAGCCCGGCCCCGGCGAACGCCTCGCCGGTCGCGGTCAGCAGGAGCTCGTCGGGGCCGCTGTCCCAGTGCTCAGCGAAGCGGGTGCAGCCCATGCCGACGATCGCGACGCGGTCCTTGATGCCGTGCGAGGCCATCAGCGGCCCTCCTGTTCCTGTTCCTGTTCCAGCTTCAGCGGTTCCAGGCGGCGGACGGGGCGGGCTTTCCAGAAGTAGTTGTGGATGCCGTCGGCGCTGCTCAGGCGGCGGAACGTGGCCTCCACGCGCAGCCCGATCGCGACCTCGCCGGCGTCCACGTCGGTCAGCTCGATCGGCAGCCGCCCGCCGCCGTCGAAGTCGACGACGGCGAAGACCACCGGCGGGCTGGGGGAGTAGGCGAGGCGGTCGACGGTGAAGGTGACGATGGTGCCCTCGGCGCCGGCGGCCGGGTGCGGCGTGTGGTCGAACGGCGAGGGCGGCAGATGCGTGGTGCCGTCCTCGCCCGCCGAGCCCACGAGCGCGAACTTCCAGCCGGCGGACCGGGCCGCGGCCGAGGCGGAGGTGCGCGCCGGCTCCGGGCGGCGCGGCGGCTCGACCGGCAGGAAGCCGCGCCAGGCGAGGTAGCGGCCGTAGGGGACGCTGCCGGCGCGCGCGATCTGGTCGGCGACGGGGCGCGCGGGACGGTAGCCGGGCAGCGCTTCGGTGGCACGCCACAGGAAGGCGTCGGCACCGTCCGCCAGGACGAGCAGGGCGATCTTCTGGCCGGGCCGTGCGTTCTCCAGGGCGGAGGCGAGCAGCAGGGCCGGGTGGGCCGCGCCGGAGTTGCCGACGGTCTTGGCGAAGGGGTCGTGGTGGCGGTCGGCGGGGACGCCGGTCTTCTTGGCGGCGGATTTCGCGGCCCGCTCGTGGATGCCGGCCACCAGGAGGATGTCGATGTCCCCGGGGGCGGTGCCGGTCGCGGCCAGTAGCGCGTTCCAGGCCTCGGTAGCCAGGTTCACGTAATGCGTCTCGCCGAAGCGGTCTTCCCAGGTCTTCGAGGTCTGCTCGCCGGGGGCGCGCCAGCGGTCGAGGAACTCTTCGCTGGCGCCGGTGTGGGCGAGGAGCTCGGCCAGCACGGGGCGCCCCGCGGCCTCGCTGTCCTCGCCGACGAGCAGCGCGGCGGCGGCGTCGCCCCCGGCGGCTTCGTCGGCGCTGCCGGGGCGGCCGGTGCGCAGGTCGGAGGCGACGACGAGGTGGGTTCCGGCGCCGGTCAGCGCCGCGTCGAGGGCGGCGACGGTGCAGCGGACGGCTCCGGTGGCGTCGTAGGCGGCCGTCGTGCGAGGCAGCCGCAGGGCGGCGTGCACGGCGGTGGCGTTGGTGCGGTCCTCGTAGGCCGGGGCGGTGGTGGTGAACCACAGGGTCCTGACGCTGTCGGCGGCGGTCGGCGGCACGGCGGCGCGCGCGGCGGCGACGCCCATGGTGGTCGTGTCCTCGTCGTAGGAGGCCACGGCGCGGGTGCCGGTCCCGCCGCCGGTGCCGGCCACGGCCGCGATGCCGGTGCGGTCCAGGCGTCGGTAAGGCAGGTGGACGCCCCACCCCAGGATTCCTCGCATGGCGGCATCGTAGCGGAAATCTGATGGGGCGTCAGATTGGGGAATCCGGCAGGGAATCAGGGCACTTCGCCGGCCAGTTCCTCCAACCCGAGGCGGATGAGCTCCCCGGAGACGTCACGCTCCAGATCCCGGTGACAGGCACACCGCCGCAGCGGCACGTTCAGCGCCACACAGATCGCCGCGCCGTACAACCGCACGGTCCTGGCCTGGTTCGCAGCAGTGGCGCCGGCCGGATGCGAGATGGCCTCAGCCACCAGATCGGCCAGCATCTCCCGCTCCCGCGCCACCCCCAGCCACCGCATCCCGGCCCCCGCCGTCGAACGCATGGCGGCCCCGGCCGAGGGCGCGAGCCCGTCCACGGCCCGCGCGATGCGCGCCAGCGCCGTACAGTGCGCCGGCCCCCACTCGCCATAGCAGCGCTGCCACAGTTCGGGGCCCAGCACGGTGGACAGGACGGTGCGCAGCGGCGGCTCCGGCGCCGGCTTGGAGAAGCCGGGCACGATGAAGTCGGGGACCGAGATGTCCTCCGGCGGCGCGACGGGGCGGAGGTCGACGAGGGTCGGCGGATCGGGTTCGGGTGTGGGTGCGGGTTTCTGGGCGGGGGCCGGCGCAGCGGTGGCTGACGCGGTAGTAGGCACAGGCGCAGAGGTCGGCCAGGGCTTGCGCTGACGGACGGGCAGCGGCGGACGGCCGGGGGTCAGCGGGGGCTCGGCGATCAGCGCCTGGTCGATGGGCAGCGGTCGGTCGGCGGACAGCGCCTGGTCGATGGGCAGCGGTCGGTCGGCGGTTGTCGGGCGATCCTTGGCCGTCGGTCGCTCGGTCGGCGGCGCGGGCTGCGGCTTCTGCTCCGGCGCCGGAGCGACGAAGTCGGGCCGCAGGAAGTCGGGCACGACAAGGTCGTCGGGATCGATCGGCGGCATCCGGTCGATCAGCGTCGGCGGATCGGCCTCGGGCACCGGCTCGGCAGGCGGCGGATTGAGCACGACGCTCCGCATCGCCGCGATCCGAGGCGGCCTGCGCGGCGCGACGGGCTTGGACGGCTCGGAGGGTTCAGAGGGCTCGAACTCGATACGCGGCATAGGCCGGGTCGGAGCCTCGTCGCGGAAGAGCGGGCGCGCGCCGATCCAGTCCGGATCCAGGGCACGCTCCTTGCGCAACAGCGGACGCTGATCGATGCGCGGCTCGGGATCCTCCACAGGTTCCGCCACAGGTTCCGCCGCATGACCGTTGATCCGGGGATGCTCCTGCTCGGCCTCGGCCTCGGCCTCAGGCGCGGGCTCGTGCTTGGGATCAGTCTCAGGAGCGTGCTTCGGCTCGGTCTCGGCTGCCGGCTTGTTTTCGGCCGCACGCCGGTGTTCGGCCCCGGCCGCGAGCCACCTCGCGCCGACCAGCCCGGCCCCGGCCGCAGGCCGGCTCTCGCCACCCCGCTCGCTCCCCGCCCGCTCAGCATCCCTCACAGCCTGCTCACGCCCCTCGGCGGCCCGCCGCAGCCAGACCGGCGTCGTCGGCACCGCGTCGTCGTCGGCCGTGTCCTCCGGCTCCGCGTCGTAGAACATCGGCTCCTCGTCAGCCAGGGTGCCCGCTTCGGCGGGCTCTGACTCCTGGCTCGGGGGCGGCGTCACCCGATCGCGCGGTGCGGCGGGGCGGGCGGCGGTCCAGATCGCGGGGGCGCTGGTGAGGGCCGGGTCGGCGAGTTCGATGGTGCGCATCGCGTGGCGGGGCGGGCGCAGGGCGGGGCCGCCCAGGTTGCGGTGCTGGGGGCAGCGGGTGCCGAGTTCGCGGACGTGGCGTTGGCACGCGCTTCCGTCGCGTGTCGGCGCGCCGCAGTGAAATGCCATGGAGGCAGTTTCCCGATTCCGGGTCTGGTCTGTCATGCGGTTCGTACCAGATCGTTAACACGAGAGCCTCACTACCGGGTGTCTGTGCTCCCCAATATCGCGGCGGTCATCTGGCCCATGTCCTGGAAGTGCACCGCCGCGCCGCCGGTGACCGCGGTGATCTTGTTCAGCAGGGTCAGGTCCGCGTTCGTGCCCAGGGCGACCACGAACACCCGCACCGGCCGGGCCGGGTCGACCACCGCCTGCAGTTTGGCGATCAGCTGGTCCGAGGTCATGCTGTTGAGGTCGTCGTCCTTGCCGTCGGTGAACACCACCACCGTGTTCACCCGCGTCGCGTCCCAGCCCTTCTGGACCTGCTGATACGCCGCCAGCAGCGCGTCGTACAGCCCGTTGCGCGACCCCGCCTTGTCCGTCAGCGCCCCGTACGCCGCGATCATCCGCTGCCCGTGCGTCCCGCCGCCGGGCTCGGCCGAGCCCAGCTCGGCGATCGGCAGCACCGGGTCGATGACCGTCGAGCCGGCGGCGTCGTGCGTGGTGGTGAACGTCCACAGCCCCATCGCCGCATGGCTCCCGAACAGCGCCATCGCCTTCTCGCACGCCGCCGCCGTCAGCTGCAGCCGGGTCTGCCCGGTCCCGGCCACCGGCTGCGCCATCGACCCCGACACGTCCACCACCGCCAGCATCCGCAGCTGCCGCGTCAGCGTCGCCCACAGCGCCAGCGCCTGCCCGGCGGCCCCATAGGCGGCGCGCGTCGACGCCGCCAGCTGGTCGCCGTGCAGCTCCGGGTCCGCGGCCAGCACCTGGCTCGGTCCGCCGTCCGGCGAGCGGAAACCCTGCCGCCGCAAGGCGTCCTGCGCCGTCGTCTGCAGATACGCCAGCAGCCGGTTCGAGGCGATCGCGTGCGCGTCGTCCTCCCCGTTGAGCACCACCAACGGGTAGTCCAACGACGCCGAACCGTCCGAGGGGTACAGCGCGGCCAACGGCGCCGCGGGCTTGCCGGCGTTGTACCGGAACACCTGCTGCTCCGAGGCCGGGAACACCTTGCCCGTCAGCTGCGCCATCGACGCCGCGACGTTGTTCGCCATGCTCTTCACGAACCCGGTGATCCCGACCTTCAGCTGCGGATCGTCCACCGCCTGCGTCAGCATCCCGTTCAGCTGGATCAGGGCCGAGAGCCCGGCGCCGTCATGGGTCGGATCGGCGATGGCCACGACCGGTCCACCGGCGGCGGCGGTGCCGGTGCTGGTGCTGGTGGCGGTGGAGTCAGAACTCTGCGACTGCGCGAGCGCCATCTTCACCAGCTGCTCCCAGCTGAACGACCCCTGCGATCCTTGAGAACCCTGAGAACCCTGACCGCCCAGGAGTGCCGCGACCGCCTTCGGCGCCGCCACCACCGTCGGCGAGTCCGCCACCGAGCTCCCGCCCTGCGGCAGCAGCGCCTGCCCCGCACCGGTCGCCCGGGCCAGCTCCAGCCACAGCGAGGCGTCCGGGATCCACACGTCCGGACGCCCGCGCACCCCGGCCGGCGCCGCACCGCTGCCGGCCAGGAAGTGCGCCATGTCCGCGGAGTCGGCCGAGGTCATCAGCACCCGCACACACGGCACCGGCTGCTGCGCGAGCACCGGCGCCAGGGCGCTCGCCAGCTCCGGCGTGACCGCCGCCGAGATCGTCGTCGGCCCCGCCGGACAGGTCGCCGGCGCGGCGGCCCCGGCCCCGGCGGAGTCGGCGGCGTGCCGGTGACCTGCGGCGTACCACGCCGCCCCGCCGCCGGAGGCGCCCAGCACGAGCACCACGACCAGGGTGATCGGCACCGACATCCGGGCGCCACGCGGTGCGGGGGAGCGATGAAGGTGCCCGTGTGCCATGAAGGTTCCTTCCGTGTGACCCGTGACACTCGACACTCGCGGAACGCGCGCAGGCTAGTGGGTCAGGGTCCGGATTTCCAGAGGCCGGGCCGTGCGGCCGCCCCCGCGCTCCCGCGGATCGGCGGCCTGCCCGGCGGCTTCGGCCTGCCCGGCGGATGATCCTGGCGCTGATCGCCGCGGCGGTGCTCATCGCGGACCTGGCCGGAGTCCAGCTGGGCGTCGTCGTCGAACTGCATAGCGCGATCTTCCTGGACGAATCGCCCCGACCTGCAGCGGCTCCGGCCCCTCGCGCGAGCCCGACCGGCCCGCCGCGTAACTACTGGACCGGCTTCTTCGCCCGTAACAACAAGAAGTACCCGCCCGCCCAGACCGTCATCTTCAGCGGTGCCACCCGCACCGGCTGCGGCGCCGCGACCTCCGCCGTCGGGCCCTTCTACTGCCCCTCGGACCGCACCGTCTACCTGGACCTGGGCTTCTGGCAGGAGCTCCGGACCAAGTTCGGCGCGCGCGGCGGACCGTTCGCGCAGGCCTACGTCCTGGCCCACGAGTACGGGCACCACGTCCAGAGCCTCACCGGCGCGCTGCGCAACAGCCAGTCCTCCCGACAGGGGCGAACAGTGGCGCGGTGCGGGTCGAACTCCAGGCGGACTGTTACGCCGGGCTGTGGGCCCACTACGCTACGACGACGAAGGACACCGGCGGCAGGACCCTGATCAAGGACCTCACCAAACAGGACATCTCCGACGGACTGGACGCCGCCGCCGCTGTCGGCGACGACCGGATCCAGGCGCAGTACCAGGGCCGGGTCACGCCGGAGACCTGGACCCACGGCTCGGCGGCGCAGCGTCAGCAGTGGTTCCTCACCGGTTACCAAACGGGAAACTTCCAGTCCTGCGATACTTTCTCCGGCGCCGTGTGAACCTCCGTGCGATATTCCGCCGTTGTCCCGGGGTTACTCAAAGCATGGATGCGTCATGGGTCGCGAGCGTTCGCGACCGATACCCCGGCGCGCCTGAATGCCGGTTCGGGCAAACGGATCTGACGCGATATCAGGGGCATGACGGTGGGATTCGAGCCCTGTAATCCACGACGATTTATGCCCGGTTCACCCCTGTTTCCAAGGGTATGTACACCGGTCCAGCTCACGAGAACCGCAGATCCCCTCTCCTTGCCCCCGACTACGGGTGTACGCTGCGGATTCGTTCCACCAGTTGTATCCGCGGGACTCGTCCGCCAGGTGAGGTCCCGTATGTCTTGGGGGAGTTCGAGGCGTGCCATAGGTCTCGGTCGAACCCGGACAAGTCCACCGACAGTACTCGAAGTCCAGAGGTGAACAGGCGTGGCTCTTCCGCCCCTCACTCCAGAACAGCGTGCGGCCGCACTTCAGAAGGCAGCCGAAGCGCGGCGTGAGCGCGCCGCTTTGAAGCTCCGTCTCAAGGCGGGTGGCGTGACGCTGTCCGACGTCGTGCGCGAAGGCCAGAAGAACGAGATCATCGGCAAGATGAAGGTCTCGGCTCTTCTGGAATCGATGCCCGGCATCGGCAAGGTCCGGGCCAAGCAGATCATGGAGCGTCTCGACATTTCCGAGACGCGCCGTATCCGCGGCCTCGGCGCCAACCAGATCGCCTCCCTGGAGCGCGAATTCGGCGCGTGACGTCTTCCATACCCCGGCGCCTCATTGAGACGCCGAGGTAGGGCGACGCGGAACAACCGTCGGAATCGCGGCCCTGCGGCCCGGTACGATCTTCTCCCATGAGCGATCGCGCCGGAACGGACGGCCACGGTTCCGACACCTCTTGCCCCGCACTGCTCACAGTGCTCTCGGGCCCGTCAGGCGTCGGCAAGACCACTCTTGCCAAGCACGTGCGCGAGGCCCATCCCGAGGTGTGGCTGTCGGTCTCGGCCACCACCCGCAAGCCCCGGCCCGGCGAGGTCGACGGGGTGCACTACTTCTTCTACGACCGGCCCGCCTTCGAGGACCTGATCGCCAAGGGCGAGTTCCTGGAGCACGCCGAGTACGCCGGCAACCTGTACGGCACCCCGCGCCACGCCGTCGAGCAGCGCCTGGAAGCCGGCCAGCCGGTCCTGCTGGAAATCGAGCTGCAGGGCGCGCGCCAGATCCGCGCCACGATGCCCGCCGCCCGCCTGGTCTTCCTGGCCCCGCCCTCGTGGGAGGTGCTGGAGCAGCGGCTGCGCGGCCGCGGCACCGAGCCGGAGGACGTCATCGAGGCACGGCTGGCCACCGGCCGGGTGGAGCTGGCCGCCGAGAGCGAGTTCGACGTGACCGTCGTGAACACGACGGTGGAGGCCGCGGCCGACGAGCTGGTCGCTCTGGTCACCGCCTCCGGGTCGAAGGCCTAGTCAGCGCAGGTGTTATCACCGGACCGGCAGGTCGGGGGCGCCGGAACTGTTATCCTTGTACGTCCGGGTCGTGCAGACCCACTGCACACCCAGAAATGATCTTGCTGCGACAGGAGTCCTCACGCGTGTCCGCCACTGAGCCCGAAGGCATCATCAACCCGCCGATCGACGAGCTGCTCGACGCCGCCGGCTCCAAGTACAGCCTGGTGATCTACGCGGCCAAGCGCGCTCGGCAGATCAACGCCTACTACTCCCAGCTCTCCGAGGGGCTGCTGGAGTACGTGGGCCCGCTCGTCGACACCCACGTCCACGAGAAGCCGCTGTCGATCGCGCTGCGCGAGATCAACGCCGGGCTGCTGACCGCCGAGCCGATCGAGGCCGGCGCCCCGGGGTCGGTCATTCAGTAAGTGCGCGCTGATCCTATTAGGGTCGGTAGCGTGACTGAAGAATTCTCGATGCCGTCGCCCAACGTCGTTCTCGGCGTGGGCGGCGGCATCGCTGCGTACAAGGCCTGCGAGCTGCTGCGGCTGTTCACCGAGTCCGGGCACGGGGTCACGGTCGTGCCCACCGCCTCCGCGCTGCACTTCGTCGGCGAGCCGACCTGGGCCGCGCTGTCCGGGCGGCCGGTGGCCACCGAGGTGTGGGAGCGCGTGCACGAGGTGCCGCACGTGCGCCTCGGACGGCACGCCGACCTGGTCGTGGTCGCCCCGGCCACCGCCGACCTGCTGGCCAGGGCCGCGCACGGGCTGGCCGACGACCTGCTGACCAACACCCTGCTCACCGCCACCTGCCCGGTGGTGTTCGCGCCGGCCATGCACACCGAGATGTGGGAGAACGCCGCCACCGTCGAGAACGTGGCCACCCTGCGCCGGCGCGGCCTGTTCGTCATCGAGCCCGCGGTCGGCCGGCTGACCGGCGCCGACACCGGCAAGGGCCGGCTGCCGGACCCCTCGGCGATCTTCGAGTACTGCCGCTCGCTGCTGGCCCGCGGGACCGCCGCCGCGGATCTGGCCGGGCTGCACGTCGTGGTCTCCGCCGGCGGCACCCGGGAGCCGATCGACCCGGTGCGCTTCATCGGCAACCGCTCCTCGGGTAAGCAGGGGTACGCGCTGGCGAGTACGGCCGCCGCGCGCGGTGCCCGGGTGACGCTGGTCGCCGCGAACACCGCGCTGCCGGACCCCGCCGGGGCCGATGTGGTGCGGGTGTCGACGACTTCGGAATTGCGCAATGCGGTGCGTGCCGCGGCGGCCGACGCGGATGTGGTGGTGATGGCCGCGGCCGTGGCCGACTTCCGGCCCGCCGAGACCGCCGCCTCGAAGATCAAGAAGACCGACGACCGCTCAGCCCCCGAGATCGCGCTGGTCCAGAACCCGCACGTGCTGCGTGAGCTCGGTCACGCCCGGTCGCGGCCGGGGCAGACGGTGGTGGGGTTCGCCGCCGAGACCGGTGATGCCTCTGGGACGTGGCTGGAGCACGGCCGGGCAAAGCTGGCCAAATACGGCGTCGACCTGCTGGTCGTCAATCAAGTGGGTGTCGATCTGACGTTCGGCGCGGACCACAGCGCGGCCGTGGTGATCGGCGCGGACGGCTCCGAGGAGCCGGTTCCGGACGGTCCGAAGGGGCGGCTCGCGGATGTGATCTGGGACCGGGTACTTAAGGTGCGCACCCCCAACGACTAAGCTGGGGGTGCGGTCGTTTCGATCTTCGTGCCCCGCACGCGCCTAGAGGCAGGCGCGTGCGTGCCGTTCGGGGACCGGGGCGTCGCGTCGACCTGTAGTCAGCAGCCGCTGCGAACTGAGGAGTACCCATGTCCGGTACCGTCCGCCGCCTGTTCACCTCCGAATCGGTGACCGAGGGGCACCCCGACAAGATCGCCGACCAGATCAGCGACGCGATCCTCGACTCCCTGCTCAAGGACGACCCGAAGTCCCGGGTCGCTGTCGAGACCCTGCTCACCACCGGCCAGGTGCACATCGCCGGCGAGGTGACCACCACCGCGTACGCCGACATCGCGCGCCTGGTCCGCGACACGATCCTGGCCATCGGGTACGACTCGTCCAAGAAGGGCTTCGACGGCGCCTCCTGCGGCGTGTCGGTGTCCATCGGCTCGCAGTCGCCGGACATCGCGCAGGGCGTGGACACCGCCTACGAGTCCCGCGTCGAGGGCGACAACGACGAGCTGGACCGCCAGGGCGCCGGCGACCAGGGCCTGATGTTCGGCTACGCCTGCACCGACACCCCCGAGCTGATGCCGCTGCCGATCGCGCTGGCGCACCGGCTCTCGCGCCGCCTGGCCGCGGTCCGCAAGGACGGCACCGTCCCCTACCTGCGCCCGGACGGCAAGACCCAGGTGACCATCGAGTACGACGGGCACAAGGCGGTCCGCCTGGACACCGTGGTCCTGTCCACCCAGCACGCCTCGGACATCGACCTGGACAACCTGCTCACCCCGGACATCCGCGAGCAGGTCGTGGCCCCGGAGATCGCCGCCCTGGACCTGGACACCTCCGACTACCGGCTGCTGGTGAACCCCACCGGCCGCTTCGAGATCGGCGGCCCGATGGGCGACGCCGGGCTGACCGGCCGCAAGATCATCGTCGACACCTACGGCGGCATGGCCCGGCACGGCGGCGGCGCCTTCTCCGGCAAGGACCCGTCGAAGGTGGACCGCTCGGCGGCCTACGCGATGCGCTGGGTGGCCAAGAACGTGGTCGCCGCGGGCCTGGCCGAGCGCTGCGAGGTGCAGGTCGCCTACGCGATCGGCAAGGCCGAGCCGGTGGGGCTGTTCGTGGAGACCTTCGGCACCGGCGTGGTGGAGGACGTGAAGATCCAGCAGGCCCTGCTGAGCGTCTTCGACCTGCGGCCGGCCGCGATCATCCGCGACCTGGACCTGCTGCGGCCGATCTACCAGCAGACCGCGGCGTACGGGCACTTCGGCCGCGACCTGCCGGACTTCACGTGGGAGCGCACCGACCGCGCCGAGGCGCTGAAGAAGGCCATCGGCTAGAGGCCGGCCTGCTCGGAGATCTGACATAGCGGACCCCGGCTCCCCCTCGTGGGGAGCCGGGGTCCGCTGTCGTTTCCGCCGCTATGCGCGGGTGTAGACGATGCGGCGCACGCCCGGTGCCGAGACGATCTGGATCCGGGGGTCGTCGGCGTGGGCGACGTGCAGGTAGCCGCCCTGGACCGCGATCCGGATGTCCTTGAGCGTGCTGGCCGGCACACCGTCGGCGTCGTCGGCGGTGTAGCCGTCGCACAGTTCGAGCAGGTCGGCGTTCTGCCAGATCAGGTCCATGGCGGCGAGCTCCTCCGGGTCCAGGGCGGGGGCGGCCGGGAAGTCCAGCTCCGGGCGCGCCAGGTGGTTGAAGTGGTTCGACAGGGTGTTGAGGGCGACGTGCGCGACGGTCTCGGCGAGCTCGGCGTCGCTGACGCCGGCCGCCCGGGCCTGCTCCAGCACGCCGTCGTCGACCCGGCCGCGCTGTTCGACCAGCTCGGCGGCGACGCACAGGATCGCAGCGGTGTGCGGGTCGGCGTCGCGGCCCAGGCGGGTGTCGCGCAGTTCCTCAGGGGTCATCTTCAGCAGCCGCTCGCCGCGCATGGTGTGGGCGGCGACGCAGTAGTCGCAGTCATTTTCCTGGGCGGTGAGCAGGGCCAGCTGCTCGCGCTGGCGCGCGGTGAGCACGCCGTCGGAGAGGCTGTCGCGCAGGGCCAGGTAGCCGCGCAGGGCAGCAGGGCTCTGGACCAGCGTGGCGTAGAGGTTGGGGACCCGTCCGAGCCGGCGCTTGGTGGCGTCCAGCAGGTCCCGCTGTTCGGGGTCCGCCGTCTCGGGCGTGACCATGGCGATCCTTGGCATGCCTCAGACGGTACCGATCGGTACCGTTGTTGTGCAAGAGGATCGCGAGGATTCGGTACCGGTTGGTCCCGTCACCCGGCTCAGGGCTGGTGTGGAGACGGCACTGACCGGTACCATCTGGGGCATGGCAGTGAAAGCCCGGGAACGTCTGCTGGTTACGGCGGAAGAGCTCTTCTATGCGGAGGGCATTCGCGCGGTGGGAGTGGAGCGCATCCTGTCGGAATCCGGCGTGGGCCGCGCGTCCTTCTACCGACACTTCGCCAGCAAGGACGAACTCGTGGTCGCGGTCCTGTCCGGCCGCGACGAACGCTGGCGCGACTGGCTGCGCGCAGCCGTCGAGGGCTACGGCCTACCGCCGGCCGACCGACCGCTGGCAGTCTTCGACGCCCTGGCCGAGCGCTTCGCCGCCGACGACTTCCGTGGCTGCGCCTTCATCAACACCATGGTCGAGGCCGCGGACCGCGACAGCGCGGCGCATCAGGTCGCCGCCGCCCACAAGAGCGCGGTCACCGAGTACCTCGACGGACTCCTGGCCGACGCCGGCCGCGCGGATCATGAGGAACTGGCGCCGGAGCTGATGCTGCTGGTCGACGGCGCGATCGTGACCGCGGTGCGCGAGGGCGATCCGGAGCCGGCGATGCGCGCGAAGCGGATCGCCGAGGCGCTGCTGGCGCGGCAGCCGGATCCGCGAGACGCGGTGCGGCGGCGGCTGCGGGTGGTTACTGGGGGGATTCGGTAGGGCTGGCCGGGAACATCGAAGAGCACATCGAAAGGCCCGGCCCCGCCGGCACACTGGCCAGCCAGACCGGGCACTTCGCCCCCTGAGACGCCGACGCCCCTACAACGTCGCCTCCAACGGATCCCACCCCTCCGGCAGCGCCTCCAGCTTCTCCGTCCAGGCGGGCAGGTCCTCGAACACCGCGCCCCGCGCCGACGCGGCGATCGCCGTCATGACGTCCAGCACATGCAGCGCCAGCTCCCCGGACGCCCGGTGTGCCGCGCCGGTGCGCAGGGCGCGGGCCATGTCCAGCACGCCGATGCCGCGGCCGACCGTGGTGCCGGTGGTCGGTATCTCCTCGGCCTCCTTGGCCCCGGGTCTGCGCAGCCGCAGGGCGCCTTCGAAGTTGTTCGGGTCCGGGACCAGCAGGGTGGCCTCGGTGCCGGTGATCTCGATGCTCTGGCGGGACAGCGGCGAGTCGAAGCTGAACGTGGTGGTGGCGCCGGCGCCGGCTCGGAACTCCAGCAGGGCTGTGACGTGCGTGGGGACCTCGACCGGGAACGCTGTGCCGGCCTTGGGGCCCGAGCCGATCACCCGCGACTCGCGGGCCTTGTGGCCGGTGGCGGCGACCGCTCCGACCGGGCCGAGCAGGGAGATCAGCGCCGTCAGGTAGTACGGTCCCATGTCGAACAGCGGGCCCGCGCCCTGGGCGAACAGGAACTCCGGGCTCGGGTGCCAGCTCTCGGGGCCCGGGCTCTGGAACGCCGCGGTGGCCGCGACCGGGGTGCCGATCAGGCCGGTGGCCACCGCGCGCAGGGCCGACTGCAGGCCCGCGCCGAGGAAGGTGTCCGGGGCGTTGCCGACGCGCAGGCCGGCGGCTGTCGCCTCGCTCAGTACGGTGCGGGCCGCCGCCGGGTCCAGGGCGAGCGGCTTCTCGCCGTAGACGTGCTTGCCGGCCCGGACCGCCGCCAGGGCGACGTCGGCGTGCGCGGCCGGGATCGTGAGGTTCACGACCAGCTCGACCTCCGGCAGGGCCAGGATCTCCGCCAGCGAGCCCGAGGCCGGGACGCCGTACTCGGCGGCCGCCGCCGCGGCCCGGTCCACTTCCAGGTCAGCGATCGCCAGGACGCTCAGGTCCGGGAAACGGGTCAGGTTGCGCAGATACTGCGTGCTGATGTTGCCCGCCCCGACGACCGCGATGCCGACCGGCCCGGTCCGGTCCGGGCCGCCCCCGCTGATGTCGCTCACGCCCCCTCCAACTCGTTCACGTACGCCAGGCTCGCGGCCAGCGCCTCGAAGACGTCGGTCGCGCAGTCGTCGAACTCGATGACCCGCCAGGCGTCCTCCGGCGCGGCGGCCAGCACCGCGGGCACCGGCATCGCGCCCGTGCCGACGGCCACGTTCGGCTCGCCCTTGACCGTCGGGCCGTCCTTGACGTGCAGGGCCGCCACGCGCTCGCCCAGGCGCCCCAGGACCGCCGGGGTGTCGGCGCCGCCGACCGTGGACCAGTAGGTGTCGACCTCGAACGCCACCGCCGGGTCGACCAGGTCGACCAGGATCTCCAGGGCGTGCCGGCCCTCGAGCACGGGCTCGAACTCCCACCAGTGGTTGTGGTAGCCGAAGCGCAGGCCGGCCTCGGCGGCTTTCGCGGCCAGCGCGTTGAGCTGGTCCGCGGCCCGCTTCAGGCCGTCGTGGGAGGTGAACTCCTCCTCCGGGATGCCGGCCGGCAGGATCGCCAGGTCGGTGCCGATGGTGGCGATCGCCTCGAACACCGGGGCCGGGTCCGGCTCGCGCAGCATCGCCATGGCGTGCGCGCCGGAGACCGTCAGTCCCAGGTCGTCGGCCAGGGCCCGGAAGCCCGCCGGGTCGGTCGTCGGGTCGAAGGGCTCGACGGCGGTGAAGCCGATGTCTGCCAGGCGCCTCAGGGTGCCCTCGCGGTCGGTCATGTGGTCGCGGACGGTGTAGAGCTGCACGCTCGGCTTGCGGGTCATGAGTAAGCCCTCTTCGAAAGTGTTAAGCGGTTAAGCGGTGGTCAGGGGGCATCGAGAGCTGTCCCCTTCCCGGCGGGCGGTGGCGCGCCCCGGTCAGCCGACGATGAGCGGCGAGAGCGTGCGGTGGGCGATCCGCAGTCCCTGCTTGACCTTCTCCTCGGTGCCGCCCCACACCGGGTCCTCGTGCTCGACGCTCAGCACGCCGGTGAACCCGCCCTCGTACAGCGCGTCCACCACGCCGCTCCAGTCCACCTGGCCCAGGCCCGGCACGCGGTAGCGCCACCAGCCCTCGTCCCAGGGGTGCTCCCGGCTCAGGGTCTTGCCGAAGAAGCCGTAGCGGTCGCGCGCCAGCGGGTCCAGCTGGGTGTCCTTGGCCTGCGCGTGCGGGATCCGGTCGACGTACGGCTTGAGCGCCGTCACCGGGTCGATCCCGATCCACAGCAGGTGCGAGGGGTCGTAGTTCAGGTACAGCCCGAGGGAGAACATCCACTCCCACAGCTCGGGGGAGTAGGCGATGTTGCCGGGGTAGCCGTCGGGGTGCCAGCCCTCCATGACGCAGTTCTCGATGATGATCTTCACGCCGCGCTCGCCGGCGTAGTCGACCAGGCGCGGGAAGGTCTGCTCGGCCAGCGCGACGTTCTCCTTCACGCTCAGGCCCGGGTGCCGGCCGATGAACGTGCCGACGGTCTCCACGCCGAGCAGCGCCGCGGCGTCCACGGCGTGCAGCACGTGCGCGGCGATCTCCTCGCGGCGCTCCTCGTCGGGGTGCAGGTTGTTCTCGTAGTACGCCAGCGAGGACAGCGTCAGGCCGTGCTTGGCGAACAGCTCGGTGACCTCCTCGGCCTGCGCGCCGCCGAAGTGCGCGACGTCGATGTGGCTGGCCTCGAACTCCCGGCCCCCGACCTTCGGCCAGACCGCGACCTCCAGGGCGGCGTAATCGTTTTCGGCGGCCCAGGCGGCGATGTCCGCGAGCGGCACCTGCGGCAGACAAGCGGTGAGAAAGCCGAGCAACATGTCAGGACACCTCGATCCAGGAGCGGTGCGCGGCCGAGTGCAGGACCGCGTCGGTGATGTGGGCGGTGCGGGCGGCGTCGGCGAAGGTCGGGTACGGCGGCGCTTTGCGGGCGCCCGCATCCGGGTCCCGGATCGCGGCGTACACGTCGGCGGTGAACGCCGCGAAGCAGTCACGGTATCCCCACGGGTGGCCGGCGGGCACCGCGTTGATCCGGTTCGCCTGCTCGCTCAGCGCGTCGCGGCGCAGGACCTCGGTGCGGTCCCGGCCGCCGAGCAGCAGGTTCTCCGGGTCCTCGCCGTCGTAGGACAGGCTGCGCTCGGCGCCGTCGATCTCGAACCAGAGCCGGTTCTTGCGCCCCGGCGAGACCTGCGAGACGACCAGCGCGCCGGTGGCGCCGAGGTCGGTGCGGAACAGGACCTGGACCGCGTCCTCGGTGGTGACGGCGACCTGGGTGGTTTGCGCAGTTTCCGTCGTTTCCGCCGAGCTTTCGGTCTGGCTTCCGGTAAAAGTCTCCCGACCGGCAGCGGAACGCTGCGGCAGCACGGTCTGCGTGGCGGCGGTCAGCTCGCTGATCCGGTGCCCGCTGATCCACTCGACCAGGTCGCACCAGTGCGAGCCGATGTCGGCGAACGCCCGGGACGCCCCGCCGACCGCCGGGTCCACGCGCCAGTTGTTGTCGTCCGGGCGCGCCAGCCAGTCCTGCAGGTAGTGGCCGTGGATGAGGCGGACGGCGCCGATCTGTCCGCGTCGCACCCGCTCGCGGGCCTCGACCGTCATCGGGTGGTAGCGATAGACCAGCGGGACCGCGTTCACCAGGCCGCTGTTGGCGGCCAGCACCACCAGGTCTTCGGAGTCGGCGCCGGTCAGCGACAGCGGCTTCTCGCAGACCACGTGCTTTCCGGCCGACAGCGCCGCCCGGACCAGCGGGCCGTGCAGGGCGTTCGGGGTGCACACGTGCAGCACGTCGATCTCGTCGCTGACCGCCAGTTCCTCGGCGGAGTCGAAGGCGCGGCCCGCTCCCACTCTGGGGGCCGCCGCCTTCGACCGCTCCGGCGTCGAGGCGGCGACGCCGGCGACCGAGCCCCCGGCGCGGCGGATCGCGTCGGCGTGGACCGCCGCCACCATTCCCGCTCCGGCTATGCCCGCTCGCACTGTCGTCATCTGCCCTCCCGAGCACCGTTCCCGCCACAAGAGCCGACCCTCACCGGCTCCGAGATCGACGATATGGCTGCTCTTTACGACTAGCAAGAGTCATCATTAGGCTTAGTTCTGTCATAAAGAAGCAGGCGGGGAAGCGGTCGGGAGGGGTCTGATGAACAGCGCGGCCAAGCGGCGCATGGCGTCGCTCAGCGAGCTCGCCGGACTGGTCGCGGACGGTGCGGCGACCACCCGCTCGGCCATCGTCGGCGCCACCGGACTGTCCCGGGCCGCCATAGCGCAGCGCGTCGACCTGCTCATCGAGCGCGGGCTGCTGGTCGAGACCGAGCCCGCGGCCACCGAGCGCGGCCGGCCGCCGCTGGCGCTGGACCTGTCCGACGCCCGGATCGTCGTCGCGGGCTGCGACCTGGGCGCCACCCACAGCCGGATCGCGGTCGCCACGCTGTCCGGCCGGGTGCTGGCCGAGCGGGCCCGGGCCATCGACATCAACGCCGGCCCCGAGGCCGTGCTGGCCGGCGTGCGCGCCGACCTGGAGGAACTGCTCGCCGCCGCCGGCCGCCCCGCGGACCACCTGCGGGCCGTCGGCATCGGCGTCCCGGGCCCGGTGGAGTTCGCCAGCGGCACCGTGGTCCGCCCGCCGATCATGGCCGGCTGGGACGGCTGCCGGGTGCCGGCCTTCTTCGAGGGCCGCTACGCCGCGCCGGTGCTGGTCGACAACGACGTCAACGCGATGGCCCTGGGCGAGTACACGCACCGCCAGGCCAGCCGCCACCTGCTGTACGTGAAGGTCGGCACCGGCATCGGCTGCGGCATCGTCTCCGACGGCGTCCTGCACCGCGGCGCCTCCGGCGCGGCCGGCGACATCGGCCACATCCAGCTGCCCGCGCACGAGGACGTGCTCTGCCACTGCGGCAACACCGGCTGCGTGGAGGCGGTGGCCTCCGGCGCGGCGATGGCGGCGGCGCTGCGCGCGCAGGGTGCCGACGCCTCCCGCGCCGCCGACGTGGTCCGCCTGGTCTCCGAGGGGCACGCCGGGGCCCGGCGCCAGGTCCGGCTGGCCGGGCAGCGCATCGGCGAGGTGCTGGCCTCGCTGGTGTCGTTCCACAACCCGGACACGATCGTCATCGGCGGCGTCCTGGCGCAGCTGCACGAGGACCTGCTCGCCGACGTGCGCGCGGTCATCTACCGCCGCGCGCTGCCGCTGGCCACGCGCAGCCTGGCGATCGAGACCTCGGTGCTGGGGGAGCGCGCCGGGATGCTCGGCGCGGTGCGGCTGGCAGCGCGGCACCTGCTGTCGGCCGAGGGGATGGCGGAAATCATCGGGGACGTGTGACCGACCCTCGGGCATACTTCCGTCATGATCTATGGCGGGGTGCCGGAGTCGGCGAGGCAGGCGTTGGACCATGTGGCGGCACGCTCCTCCGGGCCGCGGGTGGACGAGGCGTTGCGCGTCACGCTGAACTTCCATCCCGATCGCGGCGAGCCGCCGATCCTCACGGCGCTCGCCGAGGCCGGCGTCTACCGCTCGCAGTTCGTCACCGGTACCAGCAACGGCGGCCTGACCGCACACCCCGGCGGCGACCGCTGGCGCTGGGAGAGCCGCATCTTCGGCGGCGCGTACGACGACGCCGCGGCCGAGGAGCGCCCGGTCTACGGCGCGCTGAACTTCCGCCGCAAGCCGGTCGGAGCCGCGCCGCGTTTCGGGTCGGCGTACTTCGTGCTCGGCGCGCAGGCCGTGGACCGTGCGACGTTCTGCTACCCGGACAGCTATCTGGACCCCGAGCACTTCGGCGTCGCGACGGCCATGGACCTGATCGGCGTGGCGCTGGCCGACACCGGCGGCGACCCCCTCGACGGCTACATCGAGGCCCAGGTCCACGGCCCGGTCCGGCTCGACGCCGACCTCGAGGCGCTGGTGCTCGACCCCTGCTATCAGGGCACGGAGGTCGAGGAACTGGCGGGCAAGCTGCCCTGCCCCGTGCAGTGGCATCCCGGATTCCGCCTCACGGTCGAGGAGATGGCCCGCCATCCGGACTACCGCGGGCCGGAGTTCGTCGAGCTGGCGCGCGAGATCGCCCCCGGCGGGCTGCTGACGCCCCGGGTGATCGGCGAGGCCGTCGCGACCGGGGAGTACGACCCGCAGTCGCTCAAGCGGGTGTGGCACTACGTGGCGCTGTTCGGGGCGCCGCTTTCAGCAAGCTAGGTTTCAGAAGACTGGAGCGGCCCGGCCGGATCCCTCACCGCTCCGGCCGGGCCGCGTCCGGCGCCGGGCCCCCGCTCCCATGCTGAGGGGCCCGGCTGCTCGGGGGCACCTCACGCCGAAGCCCGCACCACCAGCGAGTTCGGCAGCACCACGGACTCCGGCGCGCGGTCGCCGGCGATCTGCTTCAGCAGCGAGGCGACCATGGCGCGCGCCATGTCCGACAGCGGCTGGTGGACCGTGGTCAGCGGCGGCTCGGTCAGCTCCGCGACGTCCAGGTCGTCGTAGCCGACCAGCGCCACGTCGTCCGGGACGCGCCGGCCGGAGGCGCGCAGCGCGCGCAGGGCGCCGGCGGCCATCAGGTCGCTGGCGGCGAACACGCCGTCCAGGTCCGGTTCGCGCCGCAGCAGCTCGGTCATCGCGGCCTCGCCGGAGGCCATGCTGAAGTCGCCGTGCGCGACGATGCCGGGGCCGTCCAGCGCCTGGCGGTAGCCCAGCAGCCGGTCCACGCCGGCGCACATGTCCGCGGGGCCGGCGATGGTGGCGATCTTCGTACGGCCCAGGGCCCGCAGGTGGCCGGTGGCCTGGCGGGCGCCGTCGACGCTGTCGGAGTCCACGTGCGGGATCGGCAGCGGGCTCATCGGCCGGCCCATCAGGACCACCGGCAGGGGCGAGTCCGAGAGCTGCTTCACCAGCGGGTCGTCGCCGTGCAGCGACATCAGCATCACACCGTCGACGTGCCCGCCGAGCAGGTAGCGGGTCAGCCGGCGGCGGCCGGAGTCGGCCGGGACCATCATCAGCACCAGCTGCAGGTCGGTCTCGGCCAGGGCCTGGCCGATGGCCCGGGTGATGCCGGCCAGCATCGGGTCGCTGAACACCCGCGCCTCCGGCTCGCTGACCACCAGGGCCACCGAGCCGGTGCGGCGGGTCACCAGGGACCGCGCCGCCCGGTTCGGGGAGTAGCCGAGGTCGGCGATCGCCGCCTCGACGGCGGCGCGGACCTCCGGGGAGACCCGCGCGCCGCCGTTGACCACCCGGGACACCGTCGCGCGGGAGACGCCGGCCGCGGCCGCGACCGTCTCCAGGGTGGGCGAGGCCACGCCCCCGGCCGGACCCTTGCCGCCGACGCTTCCAGCGTCCCCCGCACTCACAAACCGCTCCCGTTGCCCTCGACGATCCGGCGATACCAATGTCCACTGGCCTTCACGACGCGCTTCCCGGTCGCGAAGTCGACACGTACGATGCCGAACCGCTTGGAGTATCCGTAGCTCCACTCGAAATTATCCAGCAGCGACCACACGAAGTACCCGCGCATGTCCACGCCGGCCGCCAGCGCGTCGCGCACCGCCGCGATGTGGGCCTGCAGGTAGGCGATCCGGCGCGGGTCGTCCACCTCCCCGTCCGGCCCGACGGCGTCCTCGAACGCGGCGCCGTTCTCGGTCACCGCCATCGGGATCGGGCCGTACTCGGTGTTCACCCGCAGCAGCAGGTCGTACAGCCCGGAGGGGTCGACGACCCAGCCCATCGCGGTCCGCTCGCCGTCCTGCCGGGCGAACCGCACCGCGTCCTCGCTGCCCACCCACGGGGAGAACTCCGAGGCGCCGTGGCCGTCGTCGCCCGGTCCGGTCTCGACGCCGGGCGGCAGCGGCGCGGCGACCAGGGAGGGGTTGTAGAAGTTGATCCCCAGCTGGTCGATCGGCGCGCTGATCAGCTCCAGGTCCCCGGGTTCGACGAAGGACCAGTCGGTGACCGCGGCGGTGTCGCGGATCAGGTCCTCGGGATAGGCGCCGCGGAACAGCGGGTCCAGGAAGACCCGGTTCTGGATGGCGTCCACCCGCCGCTGCGCGTCGCGGTCCTCGGGCGAGTCGGTCAGGGCGCGGAACTCGGTGGCGTTCAGCGTGATCGAGACCTGCGCGTGCTCCGGCAGGCTCTCACGCAGCGCGCGCAGCGCCAGACCGTGCCCGAGCAGCAGGTGGTGCGCCGCCCGCAGCGCCACTTCGGGCTCGTGCCGGCCGGGGGCGTGCACCCCGGAGGCGTAGCCCAGGAAGGAGGAGCAGAACGGCTCGTTCAACGTCGTCCACTGCTTGACCCGGTCACCGAAGCGCTCGGCCACGATCGCCGCGTACTCGGCGAAGCGGTAGGAGGTGTCGCGGGCTCCCCACCCGCCAGCGTCCTCCAACTCCTGCGGAAGGTCCCAGTGGTACAGCGTCAGCACCGGCTCGATGCCGGCCCCGAGCAGCTCGTCGACCAGCGCGTCGTAGAACGCGAGCCCTTCGGCGTTGGCCGGGCCGCGCCCGCCGGGCTGCACCCGCGGCCAGGCCGTGGAGAACCGGTAGGCGCCCAGGCCCAGCTTGCCGATCAGGGCGACGTCCTCGCGGAACCGGTGGTAGTGGTCGGCGGCCACGTCGCCGGTGTCCCCGGCCAGGACCCGGCCGGGGGTGTGGCTGAACGTGTCCCAGATCGACGGGCCCCGGCCGCCCTCGGCGGCACCGCCCTCGATCTGGTACGCCGCCGTGGCCGCGCCCCACAGGAAGCTCTCTGGAAACACCCCGTCGCTCATCCCTTGACAGCTCCTTGCATGATCCCGCCGACGATCTGCCGGCCGAGGAGGACGAACACCGCGAGCACCGGGAGTGTCCCGAGCAGGGTGCCGGCCATGATGATCGACTCGTCCGGCACGTAGCCCGAGCCGAGGTTGTCGATGGCCACCTGGACCGTGGGGTTGTCGCTGGTCAGCACCACGATCGGCCAGAAGAAGTCGTTCCAGCTGGCCATGAAGGTCAGCATCCCGAGCACCGCCATCGCGGGCCGGGCGATCGGCAGCACCACCGAGATGAAGATGCGCAGGCTGGAGGCGCCGTCCACCCGGCCGGCCTCGACCAGCTCGTCCGGCAGCGCGTTGAGCAGGTACTGCCGCATGAAGAACACGCCGAACGCGCTGACCAGGGTCGGGAAGATCACCGCTTCCAGGTGGTCGCTCCAGCCCAGCTTGGTCATCAGCAGGAACAGCGGCACGATGCCCAGCTGGTAGGGCACCATCATGGTGCCGATGGTCAGGCCCAGCAGCACGTTGCGGAACCGGAAGCGCAGCTTGGCGAAGGCGAACCCGGCCAGCGTCGCGAACAGCACGGTGCCGGCGGCCACGCAGCCGGAGACGATCAGCGAGTTCAGCAGCGCCTTGCCCATGTCCACGTTGTCCAGGGCGGCGCGGAAGTTCTTGAACAGGTTGCCGCCGGGCAACCAGTTCGGCGGGACCTTGTTGATCTCGGTGTTCGAGGTCGAGGCCGCCAGGATCGTCCAGTAGAACGGGAAGATCGAGATCAGCACCACCACGGAGAGGATCACGTAGGTGAGCTTGGAGCCGTGCATCTGTTTGCCGGCCATGTTCACGCCGCTCCTGCGGCCGCGGCGCGGCGGCCGCCCTGGGGCGGTCGTCGGTATCACTGTCGCCATGTCAGCGCACGCTCCTTACTTCGCCGACCGCGTACGGCGGGCCAGCAGGGTGTTGATCAGGACGAACAGCACGATCATCAGGAACATCGCCCAGGCGATCGCGGCGGCCCGTCCCAGGTGCTGGTCGGTGAACCCGCGTTCGTAGAAGTACATGGACAGGGTCTGGAACTGGCGGTTCACGCCGCCCATCTCCGGGTTGGAGCCGCCGCCGCTGAACAGCAGCGGCTCGCCGAACAGCTGGCTGGCGCCGATGGTGGAGACCACGATGGTGAACACGATCGTCGGGCGCAGGCCCGGGATGGTGACGTGCCGGAACTGCTGCCAGCGGTTGGCGCCGTCCATGGCCGCGCTCTCGTACAGCTCCCCGGGGATGGCCTGCATCGCGGCCAGGTAGATCAGCGCGTTGTAGCCGGTCCAGCGCCAGGTGACGATCACCGAGATGGCGATCTGCGCCGACCAGGTGCCGTTCTGGAAGTCGATGTTGTGGATGCCGAAGAAGTGCAGCACCCAGTTGATGAAGCCGTAGTCGCGGCCGAACAGCTGCGCGAAGACCAGGGTCGCGGCGGCCACCGAGGTGGCGAACGGCGAGAGCACCGCCACCCGCCAGAAGGTGCGGCCGCGCAGCTTGTAGTTCAGCAGGTGCGCCAGGCCCAGGGCCATCAGCAGCTGCGGGACCGTGGAGAGCACGCCCATCTGGAACGTGTTGCGGAAGGCGTTCCAGAAGTTGTGGTCGGTGAGCAGGTCCGTGTAGTTCTTCAGGCCCACCCAGCTGGACTGGTCCGGGTTCTCCAGCTCGACCTTGTGCAGCGAGGTCCAGGCGGTCCAGATCAGCGGGTACAGGCCGAAGGCCGCGAACAGGACGAAGAACGGGGAGACGAACGCGTACGGGGAGAACTTCAGGTCCCAACGGGCCCGCCTGCTGCGCCAGGAGCTGCCCCCCGGCGGGGGGAGAGCCTTCTCGAGCGGGGATTCTGTGGTCGCCACGGCCATGCTTCGTCCTCAAATTTCGCGGTCACGTTCGCACCTGAAGATGGGCGGCCCGTCGGGGGCGGCCCTTGATCGGGAAGAATGGGGAATCCGGCGGTCCGTCCTCACGCCCCGAGGACGGACCGCCGTCTCACCGACGGGTCAGCCGCTGGTCGCGGACTTGATGTCGGACAGGGCCTGCGACCACGAAGCGGTCGGGGACTGGCCCTGGGCCTCCACGCGGGTGATCGCCTTGGAGAACGTGTCCTTGATGGTCCCGTCCTTGGCGCCGAGCACCGCCTGCGGGATCGTGGTCGCCGAGGCGGAGTAGATCTGGCCCAGCGGCGAGGTGCCGAAGTACGGGTCGGTGTACGAGGCGATGGACGGGTCCTGGGCCGCCGTCGAGGAGGACGGGAAGTGGCCCTGGCTGGTGAACATCGTCTTCTGCTGCTCCGGCGCGGTCAGCCAGCTGATCAGGTCGTAGGCCTCCTTCTGGTGCTTGCCGGCCTTCGGGATGCCCAGGTAGGAGCCGCCCCAGTCACCGGTGCCGCCGGGGATCTTGGCCACGCCCCAGTCGCCGGTCATCGCCCCGGCCTCGCTCTTGATGTAGCCGGTCATCCACGCCGGGCACGCGATCGTGGCGAACGAGCCGGTGGTGAAGGCCTGGTTCCAGGCCGGCGTGAACTGGCTCAGCTTGGCGGTCAGGCCCTGGGTGGACAGCTGCATCGCGATGTCCCAGGCGTTCTTGACCGCCGGGTTGCTGTCCGCGATCTCCTTGCCGTTGCCGTCGTAGTACTGGTTCGCCGACTGCCCGACGATCGCGTTGAACGTGCCGCCGGCGGTGTCGGTCCAGGCCTGGTTGGCCGGGGCCTTGGCCTTGTACTGCAGCCCGGTCTTGACGTAGCTGGCCCAGTCCGGCCACAAGGCGCTGACCGAGGCGCTGTCGGTCGGCAGGCCCGCGGCCTTGAACAGGTCGGTGCGGTAGCAGATGGCCAGCGGTCCGTAGTCGGTGCCCAGGCCCATCACCTTGCCGTCGGAGGTGGTCGCGGCGGCCCACTTCGCCGGGTAGAAGGTGCTCTTCAGGCTGGCCGCGCCCAGGGTGTTCAGGTCGACGAACTTGCTCGACAGGTTCTGGTCGACGTCGGCGATGCGGCCGACCTCGATGCCCTGGATGTCGTCCAGGCCGCTGCCGGCCGACAGGTGGGTCTGCAGCGCGGTGTAGTACTGCCCCTCGTCCTCGACGCTGTTCTCGACGATCTTGATGTTCGGGTGCAGCTTCATGTACTGGTCGTAGAGCCCGGCCTCCTTGAAGCCGAAGGTCCCGAACAGGCCGATCTTCAACGTGATCTGCTGGCCGCTGCCGGCAGCCGCGGAACCGCCGCCCGACGAGGACGACTTGCTGCTGCTGCACCCGGACGCGAGCAGCGCGCCGGCGGCGAGGACGGCCAGCACCGCAGCGGTTCTCTTCCGTGCCCTGAGCATTGTTTATGCCTCCTGATGTGGACCGCGCGCGGCGGCCACGAGGTGAGGTGCGATGGAGTGAGAGCGCTCTCATCCGGATGTGCGCGGGGTGTGAGAGCGCTCTCATTGGGATTGCTCAGAGGGTGCTCCGCCCGGCGGTGGGCGTCAAGGTTCCGTAACCGATTCGTTGCTTGGGGAGGGGGGTTGGGGATGATTTTTACGCGGTGGGCCGGGTGGCGTGATCGTTGTGGAGCGGTGGCGGAAAACCGAAATCATGGTGAAAGGCCGGGCCTCCGCAGGCCCGGCCTTTCACTTTTTCCAGGGTCCGGCTAAAGCCGCGCGAACAGGTCCACGCCACTGCCGTCCGGATCGATGACCGACGCGTACCGCTGTCCCCACGGCGCGTCCCACGGCCCGCGCAGGCCGTGGTAGCCGGCCTCCATGAGCTCGGCGAACTTCGCGTCCACGTCGTGCGGCGCCTCGAACTCGAAGCAGACGGTGGTGCGCGGGCTGCCGAACGGCCGGGTCCAGGCCGAGGTGAAGGTCTGGATCGACTCCTCGGTGTCCAGCATCAGGCGCAGGCCGTCGCCGAGGCCGGCCTCGGTGTGGCCGTGTTCGGGCTCGGCGAAGGCCAGGCCGAGGTGCTCGTAGAAGGCGACGGACACGGCCAGGTCTGCGACGACGATGCCGATCGCGGCGGCTTTCGCGCTCATGAGGCCGACCATAGTCGCGGCGTGGGAGGCTGTCGCGGTGGACAAGGGCATACGGTGGCGGCAGCCGCGGGGGTGGGCCGGGTTGCCGACGGCGGCGAGGGTGGTGCTGGCGGTCTACGCGATCGGGTTCCTGGAAGGCGCCGGCTCGCACGTCCTGCAGATCGCCGGCGGGGGCGTCCACACCTACGACTGGGTCTGGTGGCCCTCGCAGGTGCTCTACTACACGCTCGTGGTGTGGGACTCGCTCGCGGTGTACCTCGCGCTGCGGGCCCATCCGGCGGTGGTGCCGCTCGGTGTCGCGATCATGGTCCTGGACCTGGGTTCCAACTGGCATTACAACTGGTCCGCCATCCGCGCGGACCCCTGTTTGTTCTGGTCTCCGGTCGGGTTGCTGCCCATGTCGTCGTTCGGCCTGTTCGTGGCCGCGGCCGGGGTGCCGCTGTGGCGTGTGTTACGCGGACGGGAAGTCGGGAGTGCCACGCCGGACATCTGGTGATTCCTCCGCATCGATGGATGCCCGCGCGGCCACTATCCTGGCCCTCGTGACACACCACACACATGATCTGACCGACCGCCTCGCCCGCGCCCAAAAGGCTGCCGCCGAGGCCGGTATGGACGCCCTCCTGATCAGCCCTGGTGCCGACCTGCGCTACCTGACCGGCTATGAGGCACTACCGCTGGAGCGGCTCACCTGTCTGCTCCTTCCCGCCGGCGGCGACCCCCTGATGGTCGTCCCCGCGCTGGAGAAGCCCGCCGCCGAGGCCTCGCCGCTGGGCGGACTCGGCCTGGACATCCTGGCCTGGGCCGAGACCGACGACCCCTACGCCCTGGTCGCCTCGCGGCTGCCGGGGACGGTCCGGACCGTCGGCCTGGACAACCACATGTGGGCCGAGAAGGTCCTGAACTTCCGGCGCGTGCTGCCCGGCGCCGAGCAGGCGCTGGCCGGGCAGGTCCTCGGCGACCTGCGCATGCGCAAGACCGCGGCGGAGGTGGAGTCGCTGCGTGCGGCGGCGGCCGCCATCGACGCCGTGCACCGCCGGGTGCCCGAGTGGCTGCGGCCCGGGCGCACCGAGCGCGAGGTCGGCAAGGACATCGCCGACGCGATCCTGGCCGCCGGGCACGCCACCGTCGACTTCGTCATCGTCGGCTCCGGCCCGAACGGCGCCTCCCCGCACCACGAGCTGTCCGACCGCGTGATCCAGGCCGGCGACCAGGTGGTGGTCGACATCGGCGGCGCGATGCCCGACGGCTACTGCTCGGACTCCACCCGCAACTACAGCCTCGGCGCGCCCTCGGCGGAGTACGCCGAGTACTTCGCGGTCCTGCTGGCCGCGCAGAAGGCGCAGTGCGACGCCATCCGCCCCGGCATCACCGCCGAGGAGCTGGACGCGGTCGGCCGCGACCTGATCACCGCCGCCGGCCACGGCGACAAGTTCATCCACCGCACCGGCCACGGCATCGGCCTGGAGACGCACGAGGAGCCCTACATCGTCTCCGGCTCGGCGCGTCCGCTGGAGCCCGGCATGGCCTTCTCCGTGGAGCCCGGCATCTACCTGGCGGGCAAGCACGGCGCCCGCATCGAGGACATCGCGGTGTGCACCGCCGACGGCGGCGAGCGCCTGAACCTGACCACCCGCGAGCTCGTGGTGGTGGATCTCTGATGGTCGCGGTCGACAGGACTCTCCCCAGCGACGAGTCGCGTGCCCTTTTTGAATTGGTTCAGGATCTTTGCGCCAAGGAGCTCGCGCCGCGCGCGGCCGAGTACGAGGCCGCCGAGCGCTTCCCGCGCGAGGTGTTCCGGACCCTGGGCCAGGCCGGCCTGCTGAGCCTGCCCTACGACGAGCAGTACGGCGGCGGCGGTCAGCCCTACGAGGTGTACCTACAGGTCGTCGAGGAACTGGCGCGCCACTGGCTCACCATCGGCCTGGGCGTCTCAGTGCACTCCCTGGCCTGCTACGGCCTGGCGAACTTCGGCTCCGAGGAGCAGAAGGGCAAGTGGCTGCCGGGCATGCTCGGCGGCGACCAGCTCGGCGCGTACTGCCTGTCCGAGCCGCAGTCCGGCTCCGACGCCGCGGCGCTGACCACGCGCGCGGTGCTTTCCGGGGATGCCAGTGTCTATACGGTCAATGGCACGAAGGCCTGGATCACGCACTCCGGCCAGGCCGATTTCTACACCCTGATGGTCCGCACCTCCGACAACGGCGCCAAGGGCATCAGCGCCCTGCTGGCCGAGGGCGACACGCCCGGCATGTCCTTCGGCAAGCCGGAGCAGAAGATGGGCATGCGCGGCTCGGTGACCGCGCAGGTGCTGCTGGACGGCGCGCAGGTCCCGGCCGAGCGGCTCATCGGGACCGAGGGCCAGGGCTTCTCCATCGCGCTGTCGGCGCTGGAGGCCGGCCGGCTGGGGATCGCGGCCTGCGCGGTCGGCGTGGCGCAGGCGGCGCTGGACGCGGCGGTGGAGTACGCCACCGCCCGGCAGCAGTTCGGCCGGGCGATCTCGGAGTTCCAGGGCGTCGGGTTCATGCTCGCCGACATGGCCACCTCGGTGGCCGTCGGACGTGCGGCCTACCTGGCGGCGGCGCGGCGCCGGGACGCGGGGCTGCCGTACGGGACCGAAGCGGCCATGGCAAAGCTGTTCTGTACGGACATGGCGATGAAGGTGACCACCGACGCAGTGCAGGTATTCGGCGGGTACGGTTATACCGCAGACTTTCCTGTCGAGCGCTACATGCGCGAGGCGAAGGTGCTGCAGATCGTCGAGGGAACCAATCAGGTACAGCGCCTCGTTATCAGTAGGACGCTGACGCGGCCGTGATGGTCGGCCCGATGACAGCCACCGTACAAGCGCATACGTAAAACGGCGGGCCCCGAGGAGTAACCCGTCATTCCCAGATCGGGATGAATCGGGGCCTTACGACTCCTGGTCGCGGATCGTCTTATCAGTACATCGGCGGACCATGTACCGTGCTGCCCATGACGCAGCAGCCGAATCAGAACTACCCCCAGCAAGGGGGATGGGGTCAGCAGCCCGCGCAGCAACCGCAGCAGCAGGGTTGGGGACAGCAGCAGCCGCAGCAGCAGGGCGGCGGCGGCCAGTGGGGGGCCCAGCAGCCCCAGTACGGGCAGGCGCAGCCGGCCCAGCAGCAGTACGGCGGGGGCGCCCAGTACAGCGGCGGTACCGCCGGCGGTGGGGCGGGTACCGCGGTGTGGGGCAAGGCCTGGGGCTTCTACGCCACCGGCGGCCTGGCCGTGGTCGCGGCCGTAGCGGTGTTCCTGGCCTGGGCCAGCGAGAAGGTCACGCTCGGTGGCAAGGGCATCACCAACACGATCAACGCGATCGGTTCGGCCTCCTCCTCGGTTAAGGACGCCGACACGAGCAACAGCGGCGTCACCCCGATCTGGGGCTGGCTGCTCCTGGTCACCGCGGTCGTGGCCATCGCCGGCGTGGTCATGGTGTTCGTGATGAAGACCCCGTGGTCCGGCTGGGTCGCGGTCGGTGGCAGCGGCGCCGCGTTCGTGGTCGCCGTCATCGCCACGTTGTACTTCAACGGCAAGGCCTCCGACGCCAAGAAGGAGATCCTGAACAGCGGTCTGCCGGCCGGCACCAAGTACTCGATCGGCCTGGGCATGGGTGCCTACCTCGGTCTGGCCGCGGCCCTGATCGCGGTGGTGTTCGCGGTGCTGGCGCAGCTGTCGATCAACCAGGCCGGGGCCACCGCCTCCGCCCCGTCCTACAACCAGGGCTACCAGCAGCAGGGCTACCAGCAGCCGCAGGCCGGCTACGCCCAGCAGGGCCAGCAGCAGGGCTACCAGCAGCCGCAGCAGGGCCAGCAGCAGGGCCAGCAGCAGGGCCAGCAGCAGGCCCAGCAGCAGGGCGGCTGGGGCCAGCAGCAGCAGGGGCAGCAGCAGTGGGGCAACCCGCAGCCCCCGCAGCAGGGCGGCCAGCAGTGGGGCGGCTACAGCGACCCGGCGGCCAACCAGCCGACGCAGGCCGTGCAGCCCGGTTACATGCCCGGCCAGCAGCAGCCGCCGCAGCAGCAGTAACGTCATCAGCGCACGGGGCATCTTCAGCAGCGGCTGCTGAATCCTGCGTTAGTACATAGGGGAGCGGCGGTCCGTGGAGTCATCCACGGGCCGCCGCAGTTTTTCGTTCTCAGCCCTGTTCCTGGTCCTCAGGGTTCTCATCATGGTCATCGTGCTGCTGGCGCTCGGTGACGGCCCGGCGCAGCTGCTCGAACCGGACCGGCAGCGGGATCCAGCCGGGGGAGCCGGCCAGGGCCATGTTCGCCTCCACCACGGCGCGGGTGTAGGCGCGCTGCATGCCGCGGGGCATGAGGGGCATGCCCGGGGGCCGGCGGATCGCCTCGCCCTCGACGTTCAGCCGCCCGGCGTGGTTGGGCATCACCGAGACCCACAGGGCCTTGGCGGTGCCGTGCAGCGGCTGGACCAGGGTCTCGCGGACCTCGAGCCAGGCCTTGAGGGCGGCGCGGGTGCCGTCGGAGAGCTTGACGGTGTCGTGCACCGCCTCGCTCACGGTGCGGGCCTGCGGACGGCGGATGATCCGCAGCGTGCTGAGATCATCGGCCAGGTCCTCGAGTGTCAGCGCGGCGAGCTCGCCGACCCGGGCGCCGGTGTCCAGCTCCACGCCGATCAGCGCGAACAGCCGGACCCGCGCGGCCGGCGCGCCGACGTGCTCGGCCCGCTTGGCGAGGTAGTCGCGCAGCTGGGAGCGCGAGGGGCCGTCCACGGTCTCGCGCAGCTCCGGCAGACCCGGCCGGTCGGCGACGGCGACCAGGATGCCGGCGTGCTCGCCGAGGATCTTCAGGCAGTCCGCGCGGATGCGCATGGAGGCGCTGGTGGCGCGGGCGTCGCCGGCCTTGGCGCGCCGCCGCAGCTCACCGCGCGCGGCGAGGTCGAGGTAGGCCGTTATCGGGCCGGGCTCGAGCAGGTCGGCGGCGCCGGAGGCCTCGCGGAACGGGAACTCCTCGTGGTTGCGCACCAGCGCGAGCTCGCCGGCCACCCAGCGGAGCTGGCGGGCGCGGGACTTGCTGACCTCACGCTCGGTGATGACGCGCTCGGTCCAGGCCTCGATGCTCGCCGTGCTCGCCGGGTTCGGCTTGCCTGCCTTCTCCGCCGGTGATGGCTGCTTCGGCACGGCGCGTTCCTCTCCCTGGTGGCCGATGGGCTACAGATAACTGGCCCGCCTCCCAGCCTGCCACACGGCACAACCGGACGGACCGAGGCTCACGCTAGGACACGCGTCTGACAGGTCCCGAGCACACGCGAGTGACTCCCGGGACGCAGGGGAACGGACGGTGCGGCGCACGGGGGTGGACCGTGGCGAGATCGACCCCTTCGGCTGGCATTCTGAGGACACTGACATACTGTGTTCAGTATGAGCGCGCCCCTGCTGTTCCTGGACGTGGACGGCGTCGTCCTGCCCTTCGGCGCGGAACCCGACGACCTCCCCACCGACCTCGGCCCCCGCCTGACCGCACTCCCGGCGGAACTGGTCTGGGCCACCGCCTGGGAACACGGCGCGAACGACGAGATCGCCCCCCGCATAGGCCTGCCCCGCCTCCCGGTGGTGGAGTGGCAGCTGCCGACCCGCGCCGAGGAGACCCTCGACGACTACTTCGGCCTGCACTGGAAGACCCGCCAGGTCGTCGCATGGGCCGGCGGCCGCGACTTCGCCTGGGCCGACGACGAGGTCACGGCCGCCGACCGCGAGTGGGTCGCGCAGAACCACCCGGGGCGCGCGCTGGTGCACCATGTGGGGGCGCTGCTCGGGCTGACCGGGATGGACTTCGAGGTGCTGGGACGGTGGCTGCGGGCGGTGGTGGGGGGAGAGGTGGACGGCGGAGTCGGCGGGCCGGATGGTCAGCGCCCGGCTACTTCCTGACAGGCGCCGGCGCACCCGCCGATCGCCGGGACCCTGCGGTTACTCCGCAGAGGCGTCCTCCAACCGCCCCATCCGCACCCGCAGCGCCCGCTGGAACCACTCGAACACCGGCCCCAGGCTCTCCGGCTCCGGCCACCGGTTCACGGCCGCGAGCAGCCGCCAGTACCGCTCCACCCGCGGGTCCGCCGCCACCTCCAGCCGCCGCCACAGCCAGGCGCGCAGCTCCGGGTCGTCCGGCTTGCCGAAGGTGGTGGCGTACTGCGCGGCCAGGTCGGCGATGATCGGGTCGGCGGCCGGCGATTCCGGATCGATGCCGTCGGCGATCGCGCCGGTGATGCGTTCGCGGACCAGGGTGGTCAGCTCGTTGTGCAGGCCGGTGGTGTCGCCGTCGGCGCGTTCGGCGGCCTGGTATTCGGCCATGCGCCGGACGCTGGTGCGGAAGTCCGGGTCCTGGGTCAGCTCCGCCAGCTCGATCCAGGCCTCGACCTGCTCGGCGGTGGCGTCCTCGGGGAGGTCCGGGGTGGCGGCCCGGACCAGCTCCACCAGCTCCGGGTTGGCGTCGAGGCCGCCGAAGGTGCTCTCGACGAAGTCCTCGATCATGCGCCGGCGTTCGGCGTCGGACATTCTGGCGATCCTGTGTATCAAGTCCATCTCCTGATGTGTGGCATCCCGGGTGGCCACCGCGCCGAGTACCGCGCGCCGCAGTCGCAGTGTGCGGATCTGTACGTCCAGCGCCTGCGCGTGCGATGCCGCGACCTCGCTCAGCGTCGCCTCGCGGGCCAGGACGCGCCGCACCGTCGGCAGGTCCACGCCGAGTTCGCGCAGCGTCCGGACCAGGTCCAGGCGTGCGACGGCTTCGATGTCGTAGACGCGGTAGCCGGCCGGGGTGCGGCCGGTTTCCGGGACGACGCCCGCGTCGGCGTAGAACCTGATCGTCTTCACCGGCAGGCCGGTGCGCCGTGCGAGATCGCCGATGGTGTAGCGGGTGCCGTCCTCGTTCATGGCCTCACCTTCGGGGCTCCAGTAGATGGAGACTCAAGCCGGTTCCGGAACGGCAGGGTATGCCGTGTAGGCGGCCGGGCACCGCAGCACTTACCGTGGGCGCGTGGACGATATCGACAGGCACATCGTGGCGGCCCTGGTCGCCGACGGCCGGATGAGCTACACCGACCTCGGCAAGCTCATCGGGTTGTCGACCTCGGCGGTGCACCAGCGGGTGCAGAAGCTGGAGGAGCGCGGGGTGCTGCGGGGGTTCCGGGCCGTGGTGGACCCCGAGGCGCTGGGGCTGAGCCTGACGGCGTTCATCTCGGTGAAGCCGATCGACCCCGCGGCGCCGGACGACGTGCCGGACCGCCTCAAGGGCCTGGAAGAGGTCGAGGACTGCTACAGCGTCGCCGGGGACGAGAACTACATCCTGAAGGTGCGCGTCGGGACGCCGGGACAGCTGGAGTCCCTGCTGGGCCGCATCCGTACCGCCGCTGAGGTGTCCACCCGGACCACCGTCGTGCTGTCGACACCGTTCGAGGCCCGGATGCGCGGGAACAACGGGTCGCCCTGAGGATGCCCTGACCCTGAGGATGCCTGCCCTGACCCTGAGGATGCCCTGAGGCAGGCGTGGGGCGCCCCCGGGCGTACGAGACACTGGTCATCATGACGAACACCGCCGAGCTCGATCCCGAACGCCCCCTCCCGCAGCGCGTCCTGCTGCGCGGCGGCACCATCCACTCCCCGGAAGAGCCGTTCGCGACGGCGATGCTGGTCGAGGACGGCGCGGTGGCCTGGCTCGGCTCGGACAGCGCGGCGGACGTGGCGCACGCCGATTCCGTCGACGAGATCGTCGAGCTGCGCGGCGCGCTGGTCACCCCGGCCTTCGTCGACGCGCACGTGCACCTGACCTCCACCGGCCTGACCCTGGCCGGCCTGGACCTGCACGACGCGCCCTCGCTGGCCGCCGCGCTGGACCGCGTCGCCGCCTTCGCCGCGACCGTCCCGGCTGGCGAGATGGTGATCGGCCAGGGCTGGGACGAGTCGCGCTGGCCCGAGCGGCGCGCGCCGTCCCCGGCCGAGTTGGACCGCGCGGTCGGCGGCCGCCCGGCCTACCTGTCGCGCGCCGACGTGCACAGCGCCCTGGCCTCCTCGGCGCTGATCGCCGCGGTCCCGGAGGTACGCGGGGCGGTCGGCTTCGACGAGTCCGGCCAGCTCCGGCAGCAGGCACACCACCTGGTGCGCACAGCGGCTTTCAGCATGCTGAGTCCGGCCGTGCGCGGCGAGGTGCAGGCCGCGGCGCTGCGCCGGGCCGCGGAGCTGGGCATCGGCGCGCTGCACGAGTGCGGCGGTCCGGACATCGGCGGCGAGGCGGACTTCCTGCAGGTGCTGGCTTCCGGGCTGGCGGTGCCCGGGCCCGAGGTGTTCGGGTACTGGGGCGAGTTCGGTGGTGTGGAGAAGGCCGCCTTCCTGGGCGCGGTCGGGGCCGGCGGGGACCTGTTCCTGGACGGCGCGATCGGCTCGCACACGGCGCGCCTGGCCCATGCCTACGCCGACAAGGACACGCACGGCGCCGCCTATGCCGGCGCCGAGCAGGTCGCGGAGCACGTGGTGGAGTGCACGCAGGCCGGGATGCAGGCCGGCTTCCACGTGATCGGCGACGCGGCGATGGCGACGCTGCTGGACGGCTTCGACGCCGCGGCCGCCAAGGTCGGGCGCGACGCGCTCTACCGGATCGGGCACCGGGTCGAGCACGCGGAGATGATCCCGGCCGGCGGCATCGGCCGGCTGCTGGACTTCGGCATCGTGGCCAGCGTCCAGCCGGCCTTCGACGCGGCGTGGGGCGGCCCGGACGGCATGTATGTGGAGCGGCTCGGCGCCGACCGCGCCGCCGCGATGAACCCCTTCGCGGCGCTGCAGAAGGCCGGGGTCCCGCTGGCGTTCGGCTCGGACGCCCCGGTGACGCCCCTGGACCCCTGGGGCACGGTGCGCGCCGCGGCGTTCCACCAGACCCCCGAGCACCGGATCTCGGTCCGCGCGGCGTTCGCGGCCCACACCCGCGGCGGCTGGCGCGCGCTGGGCGCCCGGGCGACGTCGACCGGCGTGCTGCGGGTCGGGGAGCCGGCGACGTACGCGGTGTGGGACGTGGCGCCGGAGGACGTGGTCGTGCAGGCGGCCGACGAGCGCCTGTCGGCGTGGTCGACGGACCCGCGCTCGGGCGTGCCGGGCCTGCCGGACCTGACGCCGGGCCGTCCGCTGCCGGTCGCGGCGCGCACCGTGGTGCGGGGGCGGACGGTGTTCGACTCCGGGCGGCTCGCGGACTGACTGATCACCTGGCTGATCGACGGCCCGGCGCGGGCCCTAGCCTTGCCCCCATGCCCGAGATACCCGCACGCGTCGAACTCCGCCCGCTCACAGCGGCCGATCAGGACGAGTTCTGCTCGCTCGTCCGGGCCAGCGCCGACCTGCACGCACCGTGGATGCAGCTGCCCGCGACCGCGCAGGACTTCCAGAAGTGGATGCGCCGCTTCGAGGACGGGACCGTCGGGACCAACCTGGGTTTCCTGGTCCGCGTCCGGCAGACCGGGGCGGCCGCCGGCATGATCAACATCAACTCGATCATCCGGGGCCGCTACCAGGGCGCGTCGCTGGGCTATGCGGCCTTCGCTCCGTCCGCAGGGCAGGGCTATATGACAGAGGGCCTCGTACTGGCCCTGCACTACGCCTTCACCACCCTGCGGCTCCACCGGCTGGAGGCCGACATCCAGCCGGGCAACAAGGCGTCCCTGGCCATGGCTCAACGTCTGGGCTTCAAGTACGAAGGCCTTTCGGAGGACTATCTGTTCATCGACGGGGCGTGGCGCGACCACGAGCGGTGGTCGATCACGGCCCCGAAGCCCTGGACGCCCGACCCGTCGCTGCCCGAGGTCTGAGGCGTGCCGGCGGTCTGACGTCCCGTCGTTTCAGCACGGTTCGGTCACGAAAATCCGCCACGCCCTTCCGAGTGATCGTCGTCGGTGCCTCCCGCTTTCGCCGACGATGCCGTGACCTGCACTTTAAGTGCGTTCGCGCAGGCCACGACTGGTCGGATCACTGGTTGACAGGAGTCCCTGCAGTCCGCGTAGCGTGGGTGACCACGTCCACCGGCCGCACGCGTCGCACGGTGGTCCTGTCTGGCCGCGGTGCGATCCGGCGCCGGGGCGTCGGAACGGGGGCACGGCGGCGGTTGCGGCGAACGATGGTGGGTCTTCACCGGGAACCCGGCGGATCCAGTAGACAACGGCGTGCGGGACTCGCAACCAACGGGTCCGCAGCCGGTCCGAAGGGTGCCGCCGGGTTTTCGCGTGGACTGCGGGCGCCCGGAACCGGGCACCCCGCACCGGCGGCGCGCCGCCGGCGGCTTCGAGCTGGTGAACCCGCCCTCATGCTCACCGCCGAAGGTGTCCTGGGGCTTTCCGGCAGGTGAAGACTGTTTCCCGGCGCCGCCAATCTTGAGATCCTGGATTCACACCCTGCTCGTATAGGGTGCGCTCAACGTGTGTCCGCAGATCTTTTCTAGGGTGGGTCCCGCTGGTGGCGAACGTGGATGAGGCCGGTACCCGCCGGCGGCGGCGGTTCCGGTTCCGCCGGCCGAGCGCGCAGTCGGTGCGCCTGGCCGCTCTGGCGCTGTTCGCCGGGGCCGCGCTGAACCTGGCGTTCGCGCCGATCGGCTGGTGGCCGGTGGCGCCGCTGGCGGTGGCCGCGTTCTCGGCGCTGGTGTCGGGCAGGACTGGACGGCGCGGGATGCTCATCGGGTTCTGGTTCGGGACCGGCTTCTGCTGGGTCATGTTCCAGTGGCTGCGGGTCTTCGGGCCCGGGGCGCAGGAAGCGGTCGGCATCGTGGAGTCGCTCTACTTCATCCCGTTCGGGTGGGGCATGGCGCGGGTGTCGATGATGCGCTTCGCGCCGCTGTGGCAGGCGTGCCTGTGGGTCACCGAGGAGTACGGCCGCTCGCGCTGGCCCTTCGGCGGCTTCTCCTGGGGCCGGCTGGCGTTCTCCCAGCCGGACTCGCCGTTCACGCCGCTGGCCGCCGTCGGCGGGGCGCCGCTGGTGACCTTCGCGGTCGCGCTGTCCGGCGCGCTGCTGTGGCGCGCCGTGGTGGTGCTGCGGCGCGATCAGCGGGCCGGGATCAAATGGGTCGCCGCTCTGGTCGCCGGGGCGTTGGTGATCCCCGCCCTGGGCTTCGCCGTGCCGTTGCAGTCCCCGGACTCCGGTACGCCGGTGCGCATCGCGCTGATCCAGGGCAACGTGCCGCGCGTCGGGTTCGGGCGCGAGGAGCAGGAGGCCGCGGTCCTGGACAACCACGTCAAGGAGACCGAGGTCCTGGCCGCCGACATCCGCTCGGGCAAGGCGGTCAAGCCGGACCTGGTGGTCTGGCCGGAGAACGGCTCGGACATGGACCCCTACTCCGACCCGGGCGTGGCGGCGCAGATCCAGCAGGCCGTCGACGACGTCGGCGTCCCGGTGCTCATCGGCGCGGTGATCAACGCCAACGCGGCGGGGACCAACGTGCTGAACCGGCTGATCGTGTGGACCCCGGGCCCGACCGGCGGCATGGGCGCCACCTACGACAAGACCCACCTGGTGCCCTTCGGGGAGTACCTGCCCTTCCGCGGCATCCTGACCAAGATGATCAAGCGGTTCAACATGATCCCGCGCGACTTCGTGCCCGGCCACGGCAAGGGCGTGCTGACGCTAGGCGGGGTCACCGTCGCCGCGGTCATCTGCTTCGAGGTCGCCTACGACGACGTGGTCCGCAACGCGGTCAAGGGCGGCGGCCAGGTCCTGCTGGTCCCCAGCAACAACGCCTCCTACATGGGCACCGGCCAGACCTACCAGCAGCTGGCGATCGCCCGCTTCCGCGCCGTCGAGCACGGCCGCTGGACCATGGAGGCCGCCACCTCCGGGGTGTCGGCGGTCATCGACCCGCACGGCAGGATCCTGGCGCAGACCGGCGAGTACCAGGCGCGCTACCTGGACATGCAGGTCCACCGCAACACCGCGATCACCCTGGCCGACCGGGTCGGGGCCTGGCCGGAGTACGTCTTCGCGCTGCTCGGGCTGCTCGCCGCGATCGGTCTGGGCGGCGCGGCCACGACATGGCGGCGTACTCGGGCCCTGATCCCGGCTTTCAGAAGTCCAGCCGATACCCTGCCCGGTGCCCCGGACGGCGAGGCGGCCCCCGACGGGTCCGACACCGACGCCGGCCTCCAACCCGTCCAGACCCCTGCGAAAGGCCGAGCACGTTGACGAACCTGCGCGTCCTGGTGATCATCCCGACGTACAACGAGGCGGAGAACCTGCCCAAGATCGTCGCCCGGGTGCACACGGCTAATCCCGACGTGCACATCCTGGTCGCCGACGACAACTCCCCGGACGGCACCGGCAAGCTCGCCGACGAGCTCGCCGACGACGACGAGCGGATCAAGGTCCTGCACCGGGCCGGCAAGGAGGGCCTGGGCAAGGCCTACCTGGCCGGGTTCGCCTGGGGAATCGAGCACGAGTACGACGTCATCTGCGAGATGGACGCCGACGGCTCGCACCGCCCCGAGGACTTCCCGGCGCTGCTGAAGGCTTTGGTGGAGCAGAAGGCGGACCTGGTGCTGGGCTCGCGCTACGTCCCCGGCGGCAAGACCGTCGGCTGGCCCAAGCACCGCGAGATCCTGTCCAAGGGCGGCAACACCTGGGTCCGCCTGGTCACCGGCATGAAGCTGGCCGACGCCACCGGCGGCTACCGCCTGTTCCGCCGCGAGACGCTGGAGCGCATAGAGCTCTCCACCGTCGCCAGCGCCGGCTACACCTTCCAGGTGGACCTGGCCTGGCGCACGGTGCGGGCCGGCATGAAGGTGGTCGAGGTGCCGATCACCTTCGTCGAACGCGAACTCGGGGCGTCGAAGATGAGCTCGAACATCGTCGTCGAGGCCTTGTGGCGGACCACGGTGTGGGGGATGCAGTACCGGGTGAACCGGTTGCTGGGGCGGCGCTGAGGGCGGCCCTGAGGCAGCTCTGAGGCTGCCCTGAGGGGGCGCCTCTTAGGGCAGCCCTGGAGGCGAAAAAGGCCCGAGCCGCACTGTCGGGGGGATGCAGTGCGGCTCGGGGATTGTGGGCGCGTCACCGATGACGGGGTGACTGCGCTGTTCCTACTGTAGTCGTATCGATGGGTTCTGTGCGCGGATCAATGCCGCCTGACGCAGGACTCAGTCGGACGTGTGCGCCGCGGCCTTGCGCGCGCCGGCGCGCGCCGCCGCCGGCTTCGGCTTCCCGGCCGGTGCGGTCGGGCCCTTCACCGAAGATGCCTTGGCCGCCGCCGCCGACTTCTTGGCCCGCCCGGCCATGGTGCGGGCCGGGGTGGGGCGGATGGCGTCGCTGGTGGTGATGCCGCCGTCGCGCAGGACGGCGAGCCGCTCGGCCAGGACTTCCTCGAGGTCGGCCACGGTGCGCCGCTCCAGCAGCATGTCCCAGTGGGTGCGGGCCGGCTTGCCGGCCTTCTCCTCCGGCGGGGTGCCGTCGACCAGCAGGGCGGTGGCCCCGCAGACCTTGCATTCCCAGGTCGCCGGAACGTCGGCCTCCACGGAGAACGGCATCACGAAGCGGTGCTCGTTCGGGCACACGTACTCGATGTCCTGGCGGGGGGCGAAGTCGATCCCCGCGTCGCTTTCATAGCTGGTCGCGCCGAGGCGCGTCCCGCGCAGTGCCCGCTCGCTCATTGGTGTTCCCTCCAGATCGTCTCACCCGCTCACAACGCGTCGCGGCGTACGTTTTGTTCCGGGCCGTGGGCCGGTCGGCGTGGGCGGGTGTGCCGGTCCGAGCCTCCCACGGATGGGTTCCACCGGGCAAAAACGGGCAAACGTCTTTAGTCAGCTCATAGGAGTAGTGCGACGTGGTGTTTGTCACACTGCGTGATGGTGACCTGGGGGAGGGGTCTGGCGGGCTACAGCCGTTCGGGGACCGGGTTGCCCGCGGTGCGGATGGCGGTCCGCAGGTCGGTACGGGCCAGCAGGACCAGCCCCAGAACGAAGAACGCCACCAGCGAGATGATCGCCAGCCGGTAGGAGCCGGTGAACTGGATCGCCAGCGCCACGGTCAGCGAGCCGATCCAGGCCACGCCGTTCTGGCTGACCTCGTACAGCCCGAAGTACTCGCTCTCCTGCCCGGCCGGGATGATCTGGGCGAACAGCGAGCGTGACAGCGCCTGCGTCCCGCCGAGCACCAGGCCGATCGCGCAGCCCAGGACGTAGAACTGCCAGGCGGCGTGCTTGGTCATCGCGAAGGCCGAGGCCAGCAGCAGGATCCAGGCCAGCAGCGAGCCGCTGATGGTGCGCCGGGTCCCGTGCCGGGCGGCCAGGCGCCCCATCCACAGCGCGCCGCCGAAGGCCACGAACTGGACCACCAGGATGGCGCTGGCCATGACGGACTGGCCGAGGTCCAGCTCCTTGGTGCCGTAGGTGGAGGCGAAGGAGATGACGGTCTGCACGCCCTCGTTGTAGGCCATGTAGGCGAGCAGGAAGAGCAAGGCGTTCCGATTGCGGGACAGCGCCGCCAGGGTGCGGCCGAGCTGGCGGTAGCCGGTCCCGGACTCGGGGCGCTGCGCCTTCGGGAGCCGCGAGGTGCCGGCGGTCAGGCGGCGGATGCCGGCCGTGCCGAACACCAGCCACCACAGGCCGGCCGAGGCCAGCGCGACGCGTGCGGCGTGCCCCTGGGACAGGCCCAGGGCGCTGTGCGCGGTGTAGACGACCAGGTTCACGGTGAGCAGCACGGCGCCGCCGAGGTAGCCCACAGCCCAGCCCTTGGAGCTGATGGCGTCGCGCTCGTCGGGGGCGGCCAGGGTCGGCAGGTAGCCGTTGGCCAGCACGTTGGCGGTGGAGTAGCCGAGCGAGGCGGCCAGGAACAGCGCGCCGCCCCACAGGTAGGCGCCGCCGCTGACGGTGTAGAAGAGCAGGGTCGCCACGACGCCGACGCCCATCGCGGCGGTCAGCAGGCTGCGGGTGCGCCCGCTGCGGTCCGCGGCGGCGCCGACCAGCGGCAGGATCGCGGCCTGCAGGAGCGCGGCGGCGGTGACGGCGAAGGGGTAGAAGGACTCGGCGCGCACGCTCAGGCCGGCCAGGTGCAGGTAGTGGTCCGGGCCGCCGGCGGCGGTGCGCGCGATGTCGGTGAGGTAGGGGCCGAGGAAGACCGCGGTGACGGTGGTGGGGAAGGCGTGGGCGCCCCAGGCGTAGCGGTACCAGCCTTTGCGGCGGGAGAGCTGGGCCGGGTCGGGGGTGGTGGCGGCGGGCGCGGGTGCTGGGTCGGCGAGCGTGGCGGCGGTGGGCGGCTGCGGCTGCGGCGCGGCACCGAGGCTGGCTGTCCCGGCACCGGCCGTCCCCGCACCGAGCAGGCCCGCGGAGTCGAGCGCCCCCGGGTCGTAGCCGGTTCTGGGTCTGGCCCCGGCGCCGTCGGCGGTGAACGCGTCGGCGGTGTCGTCGATCGGCATCAGGACCAGGTCCCTCGTTTCGTCAGCACGGTTTTCAGCGTGTCCAGCCGGTCGGTCATGATGCCGTCCGCGCCCAGGTCGAGCAACCGTTCCATGTCAGCGGCCTCGTTGATCGTCCACACGTGCACCGGCAGCCCGGCGGCGTGGGCGGCGGCCAGCAGCCGGTCGTCGACCACGATGATGCGGCCCAGCGCCGGCGGCAGCTGCAGGCAGGCGGCGGCCAGCGGCGGCAGCGCGGCCGCCTGGGGCACCTCGCCGGGCTTGAGCCGGCGCGAGGCCCGCCAGAACCGGAACGCCTCGCGCGGCCCGGCGCTGGTGCACAGGTCGGGCCCGAAGGCGGCGCGCATCGCGGCCAGCCGGGTGTCGGAGAAGGAGCTGATGCAGACCCGGTCCACCGCGTCCATGTGGCGCAGCAGGACCGTCAGCGGCTCGATCGCGTTCGGCTCCTTGACGTCGATGTTGAACCGCGCGTCGGGGAAGGCCTCCAGCAGGTCGGCCATCGTCGGGATCGGCTCGTCGCCGATCCGCGCCTGGGCCACCTCGGCGGCGGTCAGCTCCCGGATGCGGCCCTTGGTGTCCGTGACGCGCTGCAGCCGCCGGTCGTGGAAGGCCAGCAGCACGCCGTCGGAGGTGGCGTGCACGTCCGTCTCCAGGTACCGGTAGCCGGTGTCGACGGCGATCTTGAACGCGGACAGGGTGTTCTCGCCGGCCGGACCGTCCGCGCCGCCCCGGTGGGCGAACGCGATGGGTCCGGGGTGCTCGAGGAACGCGTGGCGGGCGGTGCGGGCGGACATGGGCGCAAGTATCCCAAGCCGCGGGTCACAACTTCATCAAAGTGGGCGTGGCGGCATGCGGGGCCGGGCCGCAGTCCATACTCTGATGCGATCGCAGCCCGGGGGGAGCGAGGTTCGTGGTTTGCTGAGGGCGCGATGGCGTGAGCGAGCGTGGGGAGTGCGGGTTGAAGTCGGCGGGCCGGGCGGCGGACGATGCTGGGTCGGCCGAGGGCGATGACGCCGGCCTCGAAGCCGCCCCCGCGCAGCAGGCCGGCGAGGCCGGCGAGGGCGGACGGTTACGCCGGGCTTCGGACGTCCTGGGCGAGGTGCTGTTCGGCGGCGGGGCCGGACGTGCCAAACAGGGCGAGAGCCGACGGACCGAGCCCGGGCAGGATTCCGGGCAGGACCGCGGACAAGATCCCGGGCAGGACCTCGGGCAGGACCTCGGACGCGGCCTCGGACAAAGCCCCAGGACCGCCCGCTCCACCCACTCCGCCCGCTCCACCCACTCCGCCCGCTCCACCCACGCCCCAGAACCCGTCGAGCCCGCACCGAGCGTGGCCGCCGCCCCGGCCGCGTCCCGCATGACCACCCCCACCTGGTCCGACCCGGCCCCCGGCGACGAAGCCACCCGCTACCTGTGCGCCGCCACCCACCTCGACGCCGCCTTCACGCGGCGCGCCCTGAAGGAGTTCGTCTTCGACGAAGGCCGCGCCCCGGCCCCGACCACCGGCGTCGACGAAGTCCTGGTGCTGCGCCACGCGCTGGCCGCGCGCACCCGCCGTCTGCACCGCGACACGGCGCTGGTCGCCCTCATTGGCGTCGCGCTGCTGGTGTCGGTGTGGACCGTGGCGGCCTGGCTGGTGTGGGGCGCCGGGCTGCGGCTGCTGCTGGCCGGTGCCGGCCGCGGCGCGTCGGGCGGCCAGGCCGGCGGTGCCGAGGACTGGGCCGGCTCCGGGCCCGCGGAGGCCCTGCGGCCGCCGCAGACCGGCCCGGCGCCCGCGCCGCACGGCCGGGTCGCGACGCCCTCCTTCGCGCCGCTGGCCCGCTTCGTGGCCCTGGTGTGGGGCGTCGCCGGCGCGGGTGCGATCGCCTCCGCCGCGGGCCTGGCGCGGCCCTTCGGACTGCGGGTCCCGGCACGCTTCCACGACGCCGGCCCCGGCGCGCCGTGGGTGGCGTGGCTGTTCGTCCCGCTGGCCGGGGCCCTGACCGCGTGGCTGATCGTGCTGGCCGAACGGCTGGCGGCCCGCCACGTGCTGGTCGACAAGCTGCGCCGGGACCGCTTCGGCACGCACCGCTGGATCACCACCGAGACCGTCTGGGCCCGCCGCGCACTGGCCGAACTCGCGGCGCGCGCCGCCAGCGAGCGCCACGTCCTGGCCGACCCCGCGCGCCCCTTCGCCGGCTCCGGCCGCCAGGTCCTGCGCCGGCGCTGGCTGCTGGAGACCGGCCCCATCCGCTACGACGTCGAGGACCTGATCGAGCGCGTGACCGACACGCTGGCCGCCGGCGTGCCGGGCCTGGGCCCGGACGGGCTGCTGGACAAGGTGGCCTGGGACGACTTCGTGGTGGCCACCGGCCCGGTCCTGGCCGTCGGCCAGACCACCGACGCCTCCCTGCGTCTGCTGCCCTCGCCCCGCAACGCCGCCGCGCCCCGCGTCTTCCGCCGCTTCCGCATCGCGGCGGACCCGGCCGAGACCGTGGTGACGGTCTACCTGTCCGGCTCGGCCGCCCCGGGCCTGGCCCTGATCGAGATCCACGGCCTGGTCCTGGAGCCGGTGGCGGCGGCCTACCGGGGCGTGGACCGGCTGCCGGGCCTGGGCGTCGCGGCGGCCCTGGTCGAGGGCTGGCACGCCGCCGCGGCGGCCCCGCGCCTGCTGTTCGCCGCCCCGCACGCCGCCGCCGGCGCGGCCGCCGACCCCTGGCGCTGGCGGCACCGCCGCGCGGTCCTGGACCGCGCCGCGGCCCGGGGCCTGCCGGCGGCCGACGGCGCCCGGACCTCGCTGCGCGAACTCGGCGTCGCGGGCGGGCGGTCCGGGGGCCGCGGGCCGCTGGTGGACCGCGAGGGGGCCCCGTTCGCCCGGGAGGACGCGAACCTGGCGCTGGCCGTGGTCGAGCGGCGGGTGCGGGAAGCGCTGCGGCCGCTGCTGTAGGCGGGTCCTGTGGGTGGGTCGCACGGTGGCGGGTCGCACGCTGGTGGGTCGCACGCTGGTGGGTCGCACAGTGATGCGGGCCTCAGCTAGCCTGCCGGGCATGGAGTTCCTCACCAGGCTTCGCAGGGCGCTGCGCGCGGCCAAGGCGCCGCTGTACACGGACCTGGGCACGACGGTCGCCGAGGCCGCCTCGAACGTCTCGATCGCGACCGGGATCAGCGGCGGAGCGCCGCTGCCGAAGGAGAAGAAGGCGGACCAGCTTCAGGGCTGAGGGCCGCCGCCGGAACCTGGGTTGCAAGCGACAGGCGTTTTTTG